>JAKRSG010000132.1 GCA_022402405.1 Bacteroidia bacterium
TTTAATTGGGTTTTCCTTACAGTTAAAGGCCCAATTAAACTATTTGCCAGGTGGTTTCTCTACTTCTATTACTACTTATACCGATTTAGGTACAGGTGGTACTGCTATTAGTGTTAGTAATACAGATGATGGTTTTTCTGCTGCCCTGCCCATTGGCTTTACGTTTAATTTTAACGGTGCTTCTTACGATTCGTTTACGTTTAGCACCAATGGTTTTATTAAGTTAGGAAGAGATACTGCATCAAGGCAGTTTTTGTTTACTTCACATGCCCAGCCACCTGCTAACGGACCATTTACTGCGGCAACATCGCCTGTTCCAACAGGTAGCGATTCTAGTTTTATATTTGCTTTTGGTCAAGACTTGATTCCTTTAAACCCTAGCGATGCTTACAGATATGAAGTTTCTGGCTTTCCTGGCACACAAGTTTGTACCATACAATGGAAGAATGTAAAGGATAAATTACAAGCCAGCGTAGCAGGATTATGGGACACCATTAATTTTCAAGTTAAATTGTATGAGGGAACGAATGTGATTGAGGTAGTTTATGGAAAATGGCGCAGCACATCTAGTATTAGTGCTGCACGTTTCTCTGCTGTAGGGTTGGTTGGTAGAAGCATGACTGTTGCCAATCAAAACTTGCATTTAGTAAAGGGCTCTACTGTTGCATGGGGCGGCGCTGTAGCCAATACAGGCTTTTATTTAAATAATGCCGTAAACTATCGCAATCCAACAAGTACTCCTGCTGGTCCGGCGCCAGAGTTGGGTAGAACCTATACCTTTACGCCACTTATGTTAAACGATGCTTCTGTAAGAGCGGTATATGCTCAAGGAAAAGTTGCATTGCCATATTATCGGGCAGATTCTATAAGAGCCAATATTGCCAATACAGGGATAAATACGCTTACAGGTTTGGTTGTAACGCTTACTATTAGTGGAGCTAATACATACACTACCACAGCCACTATTGGTAGTTTAGCACCCAATGCCAATACCAATGTTTCTTTTGCTCCTTATTACCCAACTAATTTGGGCGCTAGTTTAATTACTGTATCTGTTCCAACGGATGATAATCCTGCCAATAATAACAGGACTTATAGTTTTTCAGTAGGCGAACATATACATTCCTATATAGACACTTTGGTTCCTTCTAGTGGGGGAAATGGAACTACTATTCCCAATTTTTGGGGTGCTAGGTATTTTATTGAAGGAAGTGGAATGGTAACTCAAGTACGTTCTCCTTTGGCATCTAACTCTGATGCGGTAAACGATACTGTGTGCGGATTGGTTTTAGATTCTACGGGTAGAATTTTAGCAAAATCGCCAAGCTATATTGTGCAATCGTCTGATTTAGGAACTACACTTGTTTTTAACATGACTATGCCTGCTGTTGTAAGTAATCAATCTGTTATTGTAGGTATAGCTGGAGGGCAATCTGTAAATGGATTAAACTACTTTTTGGGAACCTCGCAAACAGAAGTACCCATTAGACCAGATGTTTCGTTTTATTTTATGACACAAACCTTTCCGGGTGGTGTGAGTTCTTTAAATGTAGGAAATGTATATGCAAATCCAGTTGGTTGGGGCACTACTAGGCTCATGATGGAATGTAAGGTTGATCCATTACCTCCAATTGATGTGGGTATTTCGGCATCCGGACCAAATGCAGCAGTGAAGGTGCCAACCAATGTGGCCATTCCGCTTAGAGCAGTTATCAAAAACTTTGGAACACAACTTCGTCCAAACGGAATTCAAGTTAGGTATCAAGTAAACGGTGGTGCCGTGGTTGGTCCGGTGTTAAGTTCTTCTCCTATTAATCCGGGCGATACCACATCTGTTCTATTTGCAGGAACCTCTGCATTAAATTTTGGTTCAGCCGGAAACTATACGGTTAAAATATTTACTAGTTTGGCGGGCGATGGCTTAATTGGCAACGATACTCTAACAGTAGTATACCAAGCGCAAGCCGCACAAACGCTGCCTTTTTTAGCTGCTAATAATTTATTATCTAGCTTTACTACATTAAATAATACGCCTGCTATTTGGAAACAAGGAACAGCTATTCAAGCTAATGGAATTGGTAATTCTTTGGTAACTTTTGCCGATAATATTTCGAGTGTTAGCGGTAGAGAAGCCTGGCTTTTATCACCTCCTATAAGTTTGGTAGGAGCGGTAAATCCTGTGCTTCATTTTCAATTAGCTCATGGTCCAAACACATTTGCCGGCACAGATGATACCTTGGAGGTATTGGTAAGTACAAATGGTGGATTAACCTATACCAGTTTATATAGTAAATCATCGCAATTATCTGCACCAAGTTTGGGAACAGACACGCCAACATCTCTAATTTATGTTCCTAACTTTGCTCAAGATTGGAGATACGAGTCTGTTAACTTGTCGTTATTTGCCGGTGCGCCGTATATAACTTTGGCGTTTAAAAATAGATGTGCCTCTGGTAATAGTATTTATATTGGAGGATTATCTATAGCTAACGCAGCCAATACAAACAACCAAAGTGTAAGCTTTGCAAGTAGTTTTTATAATAGCGAATTAAGTATTACTTTTTCAAGTATTGGAAATGCTTCTGGTAGTATAAGTATGAGCCGACATGCAGTAGCACCATATACAAGTGCCTCGCCTGTATTTGCTACTAATACCAGTGCTACCACTAATAATGCAAGTGTATTTACGCCAAGCAATGCTAGTATTACTCATTGGTATAGCTTAGCTTATTCGGGCATTGGAACAGGAAACTATTCTCCAAGTGTTTCTTATAGTATAAACATAGATATCACCAATATTCCAGGTATTACTAGCACAGATAGTTTGTATATTATCAGAAGGTCAGATTTTAGCGGCTCTTGGCAAGCGGTAAGTACCAGCGTTTCGGGGGTAAATTTATACACCGGATTAATCTCTGGTTTTGGAGATATAGGTATTGGAAGTGTGCCAAGCAGAAATGTATTACCTGTAACTTGGTTGCAGTTTAACGCAAGCAAAAAAGATGCTTTTACAAACGCCTTACTTTGGAAAACGAGCAATGAAATAAACTCCGATTATTTTGAAGTAGAATACAGCCCAGATGGTTCATCTTTTGAAACACTAGGAAGAGTAAATGCAGCTGGTAATAGCAAGCGAGTACAAACGTATGTTTATGATCATTCTATCGGCCGCAACGCAGCAGAAATAGCCTATTACAGAATTAAACAAATAGATACAGATGGGGCATTTTCGTATAGTAAAACCATACAATTAGGTTCAGACCAAAATAAAGAACCAGAAATAAATGTATCTAATCCATTCTCTAAAAATGTATCAATCGGGCTGAACCAAAACGAGGCCGCAGAATTGTTGATTCGAGTAATGGATGGTCAGGGAAAGATTGTTTTGGAGAAAAACTATACTGCTCCAGCAGGATACTCGGGTATAGCGCTGAATGAGCTAGATGGAAAAAGCGCAGGTTTCTATTACTTAGAAATATCGCGAAATAACGAAATTGTTTACCAAAGAAAATTGGTAAAGACTAATGATTAATCTTTAAAAAAGAGAGCTCTTTTGATTTTCAAAAGAGCTCTTTTTTTATTTAACCTTGCAGGTGTTAATACCAACTAAGGTGTAAAGCGGACAAAAACTAATAACGCTTGTGGCCAAAAACACTCCACCAAGAGCTAAAAGGATTATTCCGAGCGTGCCGCTTACTGTACCAGTAAAGAATAATACTGCAAATACTACAGAAAGTAATATCCTAATTACTTTGTCTGCTGTTCCCATGTTTGTTTTCATAATAGAACAAATGTACACAGTGATAGGCAATGATTATGCAACATAAGTTGCATAATTTTCTGATTTTGCTCATATAAAATGGCAATATCAGGATTTGTAACTTCCACAAATAGAAATCATTGCATATAAATTAGAAATATATCTCAATATATTTTTGGATAAATGCCACAAAATATTAGTTTTGCACTCCCCAATAGGTGCGGTAGCTCAGTCGGTAGAGCAAAAGACTGAAAATCTTTGTGTCGGGGGTTCGATTCCCTCCCACACCACTTTAAATCCTGAACAATATTGTTCGGGATTTTTTTTGCCTATTTGAGTCTGGTGTTCTCCCGCAACACCAATGTCTCAGCACGATTCGCAGGATTTTGGGATAGGCAGGATTAAGAAATCCCGGTAATCATAAAATCCTGCGAATCGTGTACTGACAATTATTTGAAACATTCTCACCAATCCCATTAGACCAAATAAAATGTTACTCCCAAAGCATGTTAAATATTCAAATAGGAGGTGTTTTTTTAACTAATCATAAGATACGGTATACAAATGTCACCTTGCTGAAATATCCAACATGTATTAATGTTCAATATAAATATTATTGATTTTCAGCATGTATAGGGTTAATTTGTATTGCAATTATATAAACTAAAAACAGCAAGCTTTTGGCCTGCTGTTCTGCAAATAATAGCTCCGTATTAACTACCTGATTAATTAAATTAGTTTAACCAATAGGATTGTTTGGTATATAATAATTCTATTTAAACGAATCTATCCAAGACTTCGCGTCCGTTATAGATTCTAGGTAGGTGGCTCTGTGGTCGGCAGAATCGCCTGCTATGATAGCAACTGCATCTTGCTTGCCTAGTTTTTTCATGTATTCAACTCCTAATGTTGCTAGGTAGTCTGGTACTACCTCATCTTTTAATCCATAATATGATCTAAAAGGAGTTCTACTATACCATTTGTAGGCTTCTGAAGCTGCTAATGTTTTCCAAAACATGCCTCTAGTGGCTTTGGCATCATCAAAGAATTGTGGAGTAAATAGCGAGTCTAAATTGGTTGGAACTTTGGTAAAGAAATCCTTTTCCGAAACACTAAAATTATGAAATCCGATAACCTTATCTAAGTAATCTTTTTTCACATATTCTTCGGTTAATCCGGCATAACCGTTGTATTTTTCAATGCTAATAATCATGTTTGTTATGATGGCATTAATCCAAATAGCATCTATCGGACGCGGATTAAATAATCCTCTTGTAATAGCTAATAATGGATCTACTGGTCCGGCTGCGGTAAATGCGGCATCTACTTTAATATTTTCATTTTCTAGTCTACGTAAAAAGGTCATACTATTATACCCTCCTTGCGACCATCCATTCACAAAAAACTTAGTTTTAGTGAGATTAAATTTCTCAAGCAATTGCATAGAGGCTTTATACATATCTAAACAAGCCTGCTCGGTGCTATTTTTTACAAAATAGCTGTTTAGTTCGTTGCTAACCGGACCTAAACCAAAGTAATCTGCAGCAATTAATACATATCCTTGTGCAGCAAATTGTGATAACATAAATCTGGTTTCAAAACTATTTTCTGGCTGCGAAGGTGCCTGATTTTTCTCAAAAATGGTTCCATGTTGGTATGATATAACAGGTAATTCTTTTGAACTAACTACAGGAATAGCTACCAATCCTGTTGCAATAGTTGGTCTGTTTCCTTGCTCTGGAATGATAGATTGATAGCGCACTCTAAATAAAGCTACATCATTTTTTGGACGTGCCATTCTAGGTATATATTTTGAAGGTGGATTGGCAGAGTCAGCTAAAAAATTACCTAAATCTTGGTCGATGATTTTATTAAAATCGTTAGCATATAAAGTATCCAAGGCCTCATAACTGAGTAAGCCTGTTACTACAGTTTCTGGATTGTTATTATTCTGATTTGGTTCGGTTTCTTTTTTGCATGAACCGAAGATTAGCAAGGAAACAAATATTCCCAAGCTAATTTTTAGAAAAGATTTTTTCATTTTGTTATTAAGCATTACCTTACAAAGAAAATCTTGTAGGTTCAGCCAGAAAATAATTAAAATGCCTATTCTTATACTTAAGAAGGAATAGAAAGTTTGGTAAAATGTCTTAACACGATTCGCAGGATTTTGGGATGGGCACGATTATAAATCCCGGTAATCCCAAAATCCTGCGAATCGTGTTTAGACTATTTGATTGACTTGTTTCAGCTAATTCTTATTAATTAAGAAAAATCCACTTTTCTAACCAAATTCTTTAATGTATACTTGTTAGCTTGGTTTTAAAAACTAGATGTTATCTCTCATTCCTTATTTATTGCTTGTTTTAGCACTTACCTATGTGTATGGTGTGCTTGTATTTATAGTGTTTAAGCAGGCCTTGCCTAAGAATTTAATCTTGCCAATTTTTCCGGGATTTGCTTTGTTGGGAGTATTAAGTCAGTGGTTTATGTTAGGGGGCGGTATAAGCTTTTTTGTAACTTTGGTATTGGTATTTGGAGCCTGGGCTGCGTATTGGCGATACGCACATTATTATCAAGTGCAAGGTGCCAATATATGGCAGTGGGTAAAGTCGGTTCAAGGTTTTCATTGGCTATTAATTTTCGGTTTTTTAAGCGTGGTTTTATATCAGAGTTCATTGCCTACAAAAATGCATGATATGGCCGTTTATTATTTGCAAACGCTTCAATGGATGCAAAAATATGGAGCTGTAAAAGGACTCGGAAATCTATATCCTGCGCTCGGTTTAGGTTCGGCTTGGCATTCGTTATTAAGTGTCTTTCAATTGCCCAAAATGCCTGCTTTTTATGCCATCAATGCTGCTTTACTCTTCAGTGTTTTCTTGTTTTTGTTTTTCACTTTTCTGGCTGAACCAAACATGAAGTCTAAAATAGGTTCAGCCAATAAATCTTGGAAAGACTTAGTAAATGGTAATGTGAAGGAAGATGATGGAATAACCCGTGCACGTAAGGTTTATTTGATTGCCTATACGTTATTTTTATTTCCTATTTCTTTTTTATACCTCACAGCACCAAGTCCCGATTTTCCTCTTTTGGTTTTGTCGCCACTACTGTTCTATTTTGTGTTTTTAGACACAGAAGTTTTATCTGCCGAGGTATTATTAATTTGGGCTTGTTTTCTTTTTGCCATTAAGCCGCCAGCCTTTATTGGCGTTGGTTTGGCGGTTTATGTATTTGCTTTAGGGTTCTCAACTTTTAAAGCTCAATCTTTATCTCAACTTGTTAATAGCTCTAAAAATCCTTGGGTTCAAAAAGCTAAAGTTATAGGTTTACGAGCTACATTAATTATATTTTGTTTAGCGCCTGTTATCGCCAAAAATTATATACAAACGGGGTACTTTTTGTATCCTGTATCATCCCAATTGCCTTTGCCTCAGGAGTGGCAAAATAGGTTCAGCCCAGAATGGAAAGTGCCCAACGATTGGGTGGCGGCATATAGAAGCGGTATTGTGGCTTGGGGTTATACAGATAAAGTGAAAACAGAGGAGTTTAAAGGGGTTTTGCCTGAGCCAAAACAAAGATTTGAACATTGGTTATTTAGGACGGGTTATAAGGGTTTCATGAATAAAATTTGGCTCTTAAATGTGATGCTTGGTATGCTACTACTAGTGTTTCATTCGCGATTTAGATTGGAGTTAACCCTGCTCATTTTTATTAGCCTCATAGAATGGTTTATGCTAAATCAATATAGGTTAATGTTGGCTACAAGTATTTGTTTGTTTGGCTTAAATATGGCTGCACTTTCTTATTGGAATTCGGTGTTTAAATTTATAAGAAGAATGCTTTCTGATGTATGGGTTTCTCAGATTCCACAAGCTACATTGGTGTTTGTTTGCATTCTTTATTTAGTGTTGGCTTTTGTTCCTATGAGTATGTTTAAAGACGAATCTAGAAATAAATCAATTACTCAATTAGATGGGTTTAGAACAGACTATTTAATAAAATCTCATACTTCTTATGAACATGGCGTATTGGATAGCACCTGTGTAAATGGGTTTTGTTTTAATTATTTTTCAGATAAAAAATACCTTTGGAATGCGCCTATTCCGGCATTAAGTGTTGGTCATGCACGATTTTTAAAGAATAATTTTGGGTATCAAATTATGCCTCTGGGAAATAAAATAGAGGATGGTTTTTATATGAAAAAGATAGCGAATTAAGATAGCCAGTTTAATAAAATACTTTTGGTATTTGCTTATTTATAAACGGAATATTCCCAAAACGTATTAATCCATTGATAAGCCATTTTCTATCTCCTAATATTTTTTGCAGCCAATAGTGATTTCTAAAATTAGGCCACATTTTGCGGTAAACTCTTTGCTCATATTCTTGCATAAATGCTTCGCTAAAATTATTTGCTTGAAAGCATTTTAGAGCTTGTTCGGCGGCAAACTTTCCGCTTTCCATAGCCGTTTCTATGCCTTCTCCGCTAAAGGGATCTATTAACGCTGCGGCATCGCCACATAACATGTATTGCTCGCCCGCAATCTTATATTTTTTTGAACCTAATGGCAAACCAAAGCCTTTTACATCTTCTAATGCTGTGGCATTTTTAAAGCGCTCTGCTACCTCCGGAATTTGATGTATGATATGATGTAAGCTCTTTTTTAAATCAATTTTTTGCTTGGCTATGGTATCGCTCAACATTCCAAAACCTACATTAGCTTGGTTGTTGGGTAGCGGAAATATCCAAAAATAGCCGGGTAAAAAATCTTTCAGAAAATAAACTTCTAAGGCTTTACCACTTAATCCGCTTACGCCCGAATAATACTGCCTCACGGCTCCCGAGTAGTGTTTTCTATCTACTTTTATCTTAGCAATTTTTTTGGCAGCCACCGAGTGTGCCCCATCGCAGGCTATAAGCATCTTAGATTTTATCTGTTCGCCAGAATCTAATTGTACAGTAAAATCTTTCTCTTTGGTAACATCTTTTATGGCTGAACCCATTTTAACTATCAGCTCTTTGTTTTCTCTAATAGCAAGATTATACAGCCAATTGTCGAATTCTATTCGTTTAATGCAATGTCCGGTTTTAGAGAAGGCTATTTCTAAACTTTCGAAACGCGGACTGTATAACTTGGCCTGAGTAATATAAGCTTTCGATTCAAATTGTAAAAGCTCTTGTTCGTAATCGGGGTGTATTTGTCGTAATACTCTTTTGGTAACCGAGCTTACCGCATCGCCGCAAATTTTATCTCTTGGGAAAACGGCTTTATCTATCATGATTACTTTTAATCCAGAGTTTTTTAGGGCAAGTGCACAAGTAGAGCCGGCCGGACCAGCGCCGCAGATGGCGATATCAAAAATGGTTTCCTCTAACATATTTGCGTGCAAAGTAAACCCTATTTTAATTTTTTTCTATCAAAATTAATTCCCAACGATTGCAAATAAGCAAAGTTAGATTTATACCTTAAGAACCAGAATATACGCGCTTCTTTATAGTAATACTCTTGGTTTGGTATTTTCTTTTTCATGCTATTATAAAAGCCAAAAGCATACGATACACTTCTGTTTCCGTTCTTAAAATCTTTTACATAATACAGCGGAAACAGAGCTTTTAAACGATCTCCGTTTACCTTACTATTAGCATATAAAAGATGCACAAATCGTTTATCAAAATCGCCATTTATATACTTAGTTTGTTTATACACTCCAGCTAAAAATGTAAGCTTTTTGTACTCACCAAATACTTGCTTTTTTATAAATATGGGTCCAGCAAAATAAGATGCAGAATACCTTGGTGTTTTCTGGTAAAAATAAATAGGTAGTATGGCTAAATAACTCAGTGCTTCGCTTTTTTTATACCAAATAAGCGGACTCACATGAAAGGTTTTTTGTTGCAGATTTTGTCCAAACCCAATGAGCGGCCAAAGCACATGATTCTGAGTAGAAGTATCTGTTTTAACTCGGTTAAATAGCCATAAGCCTAGGTTCAAACGGCTATAATTAGTTTCTATATTTTTGGTATAAATAAACAATGGAAATAGCAGGTTTGTTGTTTGCTTTTTATGTTTAAGATGCCAAAAAATAGGACTAATAACCACATGTTTTTTGTCGCTGCTATCAAGCGATTTGCCATATGAAAACAGCGGAAAAAGCGTAGTACTCTCTGCCTTTTTTAGTTTAAATCGAAAAAATAATGGAAGCAATAATGTGCTTCTATTTTCTTTACTTTTTAAGTTCCAAAACAAAGGCGTTAGCGCTACTATTCTATGGTCTGAACCAAGGCTCTTTTGCTGCCTATTTAAATACAACGGAAAAACAAGTAAGCTGCTTTTAAGTCCTTCTTTGTTACCAAGTTCTTTGCTTTTAGTATACCAAATAAATGGTTTAGCATAGAAGGATTTTTCTTGAGGGTTTTGCCCAAATTTAATGAATGGCCAAAGTACATGGTTCTGTGCAGAGCTATCCGTTTTAACTCTATTAAATAAAACCAATCCTAGGTTCAAACCACTTCTTTTATCTTTTGAATTTTGAGTATGAATAAACAATGGAAAGAGCAAGTTTGTAGTTTCTAGACTGTCGCTCACACGCCATATGAGAGGTGTTATCATGAGCGTATGGTTGTATTTATATATCCAACCTTTTTTATCTTGATATACCTTAGAATAAAACAGTTTAGTATGATAAATCGGAAATACTGTGAAATACTTTTCTGTGTATTCTCCGCTGTCGTTTACCTCTTTATTAATCCACCATTTTTGTTGAAATTCTTTGCTATACAAGATAGGAAATACCATGGTAAATTTGGACCTTTCTCCATCTTGCACTGAGCTGTAATGCCAATAAAACGGAAAGTATGTTTTAAACTTTTTGTCCTCACTTTTTAATGTCCACACAAGGGGCGTAAAGGCTTGTAAGTTGAATACTTGTTTGGTTTTAGAATCTTTGTTTAAATCAATTTTTGTTTGATGGTATAAGGGTATAAACGTTATACTACGTTTTTTCTGAAAAGCTATATTGTCTTTACCTAACTGTAAGGTTCGAATACTGTTTTTATAATGCCATACAGGTAAAAGTAGATGAGAAGTTGTTTCATAATCATTTTCATTTTTCTTTGAATGAAAATAGATAGGCATCAACATATTTACTTCCTTTTTTCTTGAGTTAATATTCCAAAACAGGGGAGTAATTGCAAGGTAATTTTGTTGTTTATTCCTGTTGTATCCACTCAGGATAAAGGGCAGAATGGCTAGGTGTTTAGAATTTATGGTTGAACCTATTTTAGTTATTGTATAGTGTTTTCCTCTCCAATAAATTGGAAATAAAACAGTAGATTTTCTATGGTAAGAATTACTATCTAATTTGGTGTGGTTATAAGTGCTACTCGTATTCTTAAAATAGAAAGGTATGAGATAATTCGACTTTACTTCAGTTGTATAGTTGTGTTGTAAATTATTTTTTAAATAGTGTTTATCTGTTAACCTATGATGCTTGTAATACCAAATAGGAAACAAGTGCACGTTAAATGCTGTCGACTCAAAGTTTGTTTTGTTATTCACTCCAAATACCGGAAATACATAAAAATTCTTTTCAAGCAAGAGATGATTTTGCAACGAATCGCTTAATACAGAGAAGGGCTTAGACCTAACAAAGTCTGAATCTGCGGCGGCATAGCTAAGTTCTTTTTTGGTATTCTGCCATACGAGTGGGAAAAAAGTTTGTTTTCTTTCCACTATCAGTTTTGGTTCAGCCAGATTATACCGAGTAGCTTGAAATAGTTGCATTTTTTGTTGCCAATTGTATAGAGGAAATATCCAGTTATTTGTCTCTTTTACTTCACTATTTTCTCCTTTGTTGAACCAAATAATGGGCGTTATAGCTTTGGTTTTAGTGAGGTAATGGGGTGTTTTAATTTGATGGCTGAGGTATAAAGGAAGGAATAAGGAAAGTTTATTATCTTGGGTTTTATCTGGTCCTTTGTTTTTATAATTCCAGTATAGAGGGAAAAATACGAGATGACTACTCTGTTTAACTCTGTCGTTTTTATACCATAATAAAAATAGCAGATTATTTTTTAAGTAATCGCCTGCCTCCGAGCGGGTATATTCTATGCCATTTATGTGCGGTAAAATCTCTAAAAAGCGGTACGATTTTATTTTTTCTGTATACAAATTTTGATATACAAACAGACTAGGATAATAAGTACTTAAGATGTTTAATTTAGTGCCAGCTTTTGAGCTATCGTAAGTGTATAAAGGTAAGATATGTGTGTAAAGTGCAGAATCAGAAAAGTATTTATAATACATGTATAAATTGGCTGCTGCTTCTATTTTTTTAGAAGCTTCTGTAGTTTCCCTAAAAAAGATGGGCCAAAGATGTTTGTCTCTGCCTCTTGTTACGCCAAGGTCTGCTTTCATTTCATTGGGTTGAGCACTTAACTTTATGCTAAAAAGAAGGATATAACTAAGTAATAGCCAACGAAACAGGCATTTGTACATGAGTATAAATAGGTTAATGCAACGAATTTCGTTAAAAAATAGGATTCTTTTTATTTTAGTTTCCTCAAGATGTTAAACCTAAATAGCAGATTACATGCAGATTACTATATTTTGCTAAATTTTATCTGATTGCCTTTGTTTAATTTCTGCACAATTATACTTTTGAAAATTAGATGCTTCGACTCATATACTCACTCATACTTTTTTTTGCCTCATTTAATTTGTGGGCACAAGTTTCTATTTCTAAACTAAGCGATAGACATTATTTAGATTACAAAATTCAGACTACAATATTGGTTTCGTCGGAGGTATTAAAAGAGAATGTAAAGCATCAAATTTTACCAGATGCTTTATGTAACTCCAAAAAGCCGAGTAATGTTACCACGGTTTCGGCCGAACAATTGAGTTTAGATCTAACAAAAGATGTATTGTATTTAGTTAACGATACATTGTATGTAATACGTGATGTTATCCAAAACTTTAGGCTCAGATCCTATTTAGATTCGGTTCAGCCAGTAAAAATTAATTTCCTTAACGATTTTAAATATACCTCCAGAAAAATTGCCCGATTGCATGGTGTTGCTGCCGTAACGGTTTGGTTTTTATCAGAGTTTGTGCAGATTGTTTCTATTCCTATTACAGCCGCTTTGGGCATTCCTGAGGTAGGAGTTTTGATAGTGGCTTCGCCATTAAATTTTATTAATATGGCCATAACCATAAAGGCCATAAACGTTTCGCATCAACTGAGTCTTAAGAAGGCTTATGGAGGATTTGTTAAAAAGCGACAAGCCATTAAAAACCGTAAGAAAATAGAGCGTAAATATGTTAGCAAAAATGAAAATACCATATTACATCAATTAGCTACTAGTCAGGATACAGCATTTTATGTTAGCCTAAACAGAAACAACCTATTTACAGAAATATTTAGTTTATTTAGGCTGAACCAAAACAAGGTGTATTTTAGGAATATTAAAAGATTTGTTAAGAAAAATAATGTTTGCGATACGGTATTAAACATTTTACAAAACAAGTATATCTCTAAACAGATGAGGAGCGTTTACGCAATTGATTATTTACATAAAATAATCAAGCTTGTTTTCAAAAATTGGTGAGTAAGCATTATAAATCTTTCCATTATCAAGCTGTAAATACAAGCGAGTTGGGTTTACGCGAAGATATTAAAAGTTGGGTTTACAGAATGTGTGAAATTAAAAATCTAGATCAGCTTGGTACGGTTCTGAGAGATATTCCTCCTCACATAAAAGTACATAATGTATTAGAGTTATTCGACTCTATTATCCTAAAATATTGGGCAGAAAACATGAACGCTCAAGGATTTGCTTCATTTAGAAAAATGGTAAAGGGATTTAAGAAATCATCGTATCAATTGCTTAAGCAAAGCGATCAATATTTTACCCAAGAACATGCGGATATTATTTTATTAAACAGCGGATTGTATTACTCATCATTAAACTAAACTCATCTATGAAAACCTCACTATTCAAATTCTTTTTTTGCGTTACTTGTTTGTTTAGTAACTCTGTTTATGCACAAGTTAGGCCTGCTCTGGATAGTATCTCTTTAAAAAAGGCAGATTCGTCTTATGACAATGGAAAGACTTTATTAGATACCGATAATCATAAAATATCTAATAAGGTAATCTTTGAATTGTATGGCTTACTTAGCCTACCTCAAGGTGAATTTAAATATGTAAGTAACAACATGTGGGGACTGGGTTTTGGGGGCGCCTTGCTGTATAATCCTTTAAGTAAATTGCTGAACCCCAAATTTATAAGACCCTATATACTAGGACTTCAATTGGATGATACGCGTTTTTCGTCTGATGCTATTAATACAGAAAATTTCATGTATAATGGTAGATCATTTAGGCAAGAGTATGAGTTCAAAACTAAGGGATTGAGTCTTGGATATTTAGCTAAGGTTGAACTTTTTGATTATAAAATCTATCCTTTTTTGTTGGTTCAAGCCGGATTTAGATTTTATAAAGGTAAACAAGAGATTACATACGAAGCATACCATTCTGATGAGCAGCAATATGCACCCCAAGATATTTCAAACAGCTTGCCGAGTTCTTCTACCAATTACATGGGTTTTGGCGGCGGAATTGGTTACGGAAATGGAACCTTTAGAGCAGAACTAAGATGTATAAATCAAAGAGGTAGTATGGCCAGTTACATCGATACTGAAAGCATTAAAATATTTCCAAATAACACTTACACATTCGAGTATAAAAAATCTACAACAGATGTTTTTTTAACACAGCTTGCGGTTTCTTTACGGTTCTAAAATGGCTATTTAATCTCCATTATACGTTCTTCTATGTTGGTTTGATCGCCACCGTTTACGGTGGTGGTTTGAATGCTATAAATTACCCAACCGCTGCCATGTATTCTTGAACCCACTTGTATTTCGTTCGAAAGCGTTTTAAACTCTTCTCTTTTGGGTAATGCAGTTTTCATGGTTTTAGACATATTGCTTAAATATTGGAAGGTGGCATCTGTTAATTGCACCGAGTCTACCACTTGAGAAGAACGAATGATATAGTTATTATCTGCCTCATTAATTTCGTCGAGGTAAACCGTAAAATCTGCATCAAAGGGTTTATTAGTAAGTATGTTTGGCACCTCGAGTTTTCCGTTTAGTTCTTCGTGTAATTTGTATTTAGCACCATGAAAACTATGAAACTGTTTTATATCCTTAATACTTACGCTTTCTATGGCTTCTTTGGTAGAGAAACTAGCTTCAATTTGCTTAATCATTTTATCAATATCTGGCACATCTTTGTACTTCTTTTGAAGCACAGCCATAGCTTTTGAATTGTAATCTCTGATTTCTTTCCAGTTTACTACTTCCAAAAAATTACCTAATTCATCGGTTGTATAGATTACCTTTAATGCTTTGGTTAACTTAAATAAATCCTCAGCTAGTTTACTGTCGCCACTCGATTTAAAGTTCTTATATTCCCACTGTACGGTATATGATTTTTTACTTGCTTTAAGAACGGTAACATCTACATCATAGGTGGTTAATTCTTTCGAAGTAGTATCAGAATCTTTGATTTTGATTTTTTCTAAGGAAACAGAATAGCTTTGTTTTTCATCTTTATCCCAATAACTAATAACCTGAACCGAAGAATCGGCCATGTTTATTTGGGCAAAACTGCTAAGGGTAAAAAGGCTTAAAACAAGGACAAGAGAATTTTTTTTCATTTGTTTAAAATAAAAAAATAGGTTCAATAATTACCCTATTTTTGGTGGCCAAATATAATTGTTTTTGGATATTTTTGAATATTGAATTCAAACTTAGATTATTATTTCTCTTTTAATATGTAACTTTTGTTACAAATGTGTAATGTATCAAAGTTAACTTTGTTTTATAATAATTTCAATATGAAAAAAGGATTTACTCATTTTCTTGTAGGATTATGTTTTTGGTTTGTTGGACAACGTATTGCCACTGCTCAAAATGCATTAGTTATTCCAGATACCATCACAGGCACAGAAATAAACCTTAACATTCAACATGGTTCTAAGCAAATCTTTGCGGGTAATGCCACTCAAACTATGGGAATAAACGGACCCATTTTGGCGCCAACCATTATTTTAAACAAGCACCAAAATGTTACTATGCGGGTTAAGAATAACCTTAGCGATACAACAACCATTCATTGGCATGGAATGCACGTAGCTCCGCAAAATGATGGTGGTCCGCATATAACGATATTGCCTGGAAAGGAATGGTCGCCTTCGTTTGAGGTATTAGACCATGCTTCTACACATTGGTATCATCCGCATTTGCATTACAAAACATACGACCATGTGCAAATGGGAATTGCTGGGTTTATTATTGTAAGAGACTCGCTAGAGGCTGCCATTAACTTGCCTCGAAAGTATGGGGTAGATGATTTTCCAATAGCCATTCAGAGCAAAGGAATTGATGCCAATAACCAAATAATTACTGCGCATACAGCATTAGATTCAACCGTACTTATTAACGGAACTTACAAGCCATTTTTAAATGCGCCTAAGCAAGTTATTCGTCTCCGATTATTAAATGGTTCGCCAGAGAGAGTCTATAATATTGGGTTCAGCAATAACCAAAGTTTTTACCAAATTGGGGGAGATGGTGGTTTATTAAGCGCGCCTGTTGCGCTTACTAGGTTATTAATTGCTCCGGGAGAACGTGCAGAAATATTGATAAACTTGGCAGATGTATCGGGTAGTTCTGTGCAGCTTATGAACTATGGAACCGAGATTCCAAATGCCAGGTATGGTGCTGCGCAGCCAGGTATGGGGCAGGGGCAAACCATTCCGGGTTATACCAGCAATCCGCTTAATGGGGCTAATTTCTCTTTGTTGAATATTCAAATTGGTTCAGCCACAAGCAACCCTGTAACCAGTATACCTAGCAGTTTAATTACACATAATCCATGGCCAGCAGCCTCGGCTCAGGCCACCAGAAATTTGGTGTTTATGTCGATGAATATGGGCCCAGGTGCCATTAATGGTCCGTTTACCATTAACGATGCACATTTTGATATGGATGTAATTAATTTTAAGGTACCGTTTAACAATATTGAAATTTGGGAATTGAGAAACCAAACTCCCATTGCGCACCCTTTTCATATACACAATGTGAGCTTCTATATTATCGACATAAATGGCGCAGCTCCACCAGCTAATATGCGTGGTAGAAAAGATGTGGTATTGGTGCCAGGCGGTAATGGTGTGGTAAGGTTTATAACTAAGTTTGAAGACTTTTTTAACGATACCTTGCCCTATATGTACCATTGTCACATGTTAACGCATGAAGACGATGGCATGATGGGACAGTTTGTGGTAAATTCTCCTTGTAGTTTATTGGTAAAATCGCCCGAAAACGCGAACGTTGTGTTGGGTGCTACCGCCATTTTTAAAGCAGAAGTGAGCGATACTGTAACCAGTACCTTTCAATGGCAAAGCAATATTGGTTTTGGGTTTCAGGACCTAGAAAATGCTGGTCAGTATAGTGGCGTAAAAACACGCGAATTACGCGTTTCTAATGTTGCTTCTATTAACAATAATCAGCAGTTTAGGTGCAAAATTGCTAATGCAACCTGCGATGTAATTTCGGAAACAGCCATAATACAAATTGGCACTAGTAGTTTGTTAGAAGCCCAGCAAAAATGGGAGGCGCAATTGTATCCAAATCCAGTTAATGATATGCTCTATGTAAAAAGCAGTGCTGGCAAAGCTGTTCAATTTGTTATTAGCAATACCCTCGGACAAGCAATAGCAGAGGGTACTCTTAATACCACATTAAATCAAATTTCTGTAGAGCGCTTGCCAAAAGGAGTATACATTATTCAATTAACTGGTCTGAACCAAATGTGGGTGGGTATGTTTGTGAAGGAGTAGTTGGCCGTTTGTTCTTTAGGGACAAAGCGCGACTTGTTCCCTTGACGAGTTCCTATGAATAATTCATTTCCTACTTGTTGATATTATGTATGGTTATACTTTCCAATTGTAATCAAAAAGAAATTACATCGGATGGAGAGCCAATTCTTGGATGGAGATTTAAATTTATGTTGCTGACTCTTAAGACAATAATTTCCTTTTTTAGCGTTTGCTAAAAACAGGTTGTCAAACTGGATGGTTTCAGGGCATAATCAGTATTTGAAGCTACAGATTTCAATTACCCTTACATGTTATTCTTTGAGGAATTTATTAATTCTATTAAAATCTTCACTAAAAAATTCTTGAAAGGATATTTTGTGAAATTTTAAAATGCGATATAGTGAAAGCAACGTTAGGTTTGTGCCTTTTTCGTATTTACCATATTGGGCACGGGGGATTTCGGCATCATAAGCAAAAGTTTCCTGACTAGTGTAACCACTTTCTATGCGTAATTTCTTTATTCTTTCACCAATCGCTTAATAAAGTAGGTCTTTTTCTTGATTTTCCACAAACACAAGTGTCGTGGATATGAGGCTTAAAAATTACCCAATAAAAATAGGAATTTAAAAATAGATTTATATATTCGAATAAATTATCTTAAAGAAAATTAATACATTTGGGTTAAATAATTTTTAAAAACATGAAAATATTTCTAACAAATCTTTTGTTGGTAATTACTTTATTTAGTAATGCGCAAGCACCCTGGCGGGCAAAGCTTTTTGTACATTTTTTAGATAGTAACAATCAAATTGTTACTGATACCGTATGGTTTGGCTGCGACAGCCTTGGGGCAGAAGGTTTTCAGCCTGGGCTAGATGTAATAGATACCAACCTCCAATGGAACAAGGTATACAGTGCAGACGAAATTATAAAATCACAATTTAATACAGATTGTGCTAATATGAAAACGAATATCATTGGCTTTAAGAAGAAGGAATCTTCATTTAAGTTTTATGCCATTGGTAATCCGATTTCAATAAGTTGGGATACATTAGATTTTATGTATTTTGATACAATATACAGGCTTAGTTATACAGAAATAAGAACAGCTAATGGGTATATTAACAATATTGACCAAAGATATTATAATGTCACTGAAGATAATTATAAAATTATTGGAGGGCAGTACATTTTTAATGGCTTTTGGGTAAACCCCAATGATTCTGTAAAATTATTGCCTGAAAGCCTACACGGAGCTTGTGTCTTTTCCAATTATGCTTTTGAATTTAATATAAATTTAATTATGGGACCAAGATTCATAAATGGAATATATGAATTAGTACAACAAGGAGTCTTAAATGTTTATCCAAATCCATTTTCTAATAAATTAATGGTGTATCAAATTGGCACAGCAGATTTCTCCGAAATTATCTTATACGATATGCACGGAAAAGAACTTTTTAAGAAACCTCTAGAAAATGATGTTACACTATTTGATACCGCCAATTTACCTGCTGGTATTTATTACATGACGTTTATGCAAAACAACAATTCCAAATTATATAAACCATTTAAATTAATAAAACTATGAAAGTAAATTTACATGTTTTAATCACAGTAAAATTTCTGCTATTAGCTATTACTGGTTTTTCTCAGGAATGTAATCATATCCAAGATTCAACCATTCAAGAACAGCAGGTAATTCAAGAGTTAAGTGCTGGAATTTGCAAAAGTTATAATGGATTTCAGCACACACCAAAAGGAAACATTCATATTATGTACCTGATTGTTGACTTTACCGATGCGCAACCAGATGCTGAATCTTCTTGGTGGCCTGAAGATGGAATACCAACATATGCTGGTTTAAATGGGATATCCAATAATCTTTTAGATATCAACCTAGGTAGTCCTTCAAATAATAATAACCTAAGTACTTGGTACAGTAGCATGAGTGCAAACAATTTTTCAATTACTGGTGAAGTTTTTAAGGTCGTCATTAATGAGAATCCGAACTTTGGGATAATGACAACCGCTGCATTTGCAGCTTTAGAAAATCAAAATCCAAATAAGGACTGGAGCGCATTTGACCAGCGGCAAAACTTTCCCAACTTTAGTTACGACAACAGTGTATATAAAAGCAATGGTGATCCTGCAGGAGGAGATGGTAAGCTAGATTTTGTGTTTATACATTTCCGAAAAAATAATGTAGGTGCAAATATTGCGGGTTTATGGAGTTCTCCAACGTTAACCACCACTTTTGGCGGAGGTAAAAGCTATACCACAGGGGCAGGCGCAACCCTTGCAAACCTTTTTAAACATGATAAATTAATGGAATATTTCACCCATGAGTTCGCACATAACCTGTATAACTCACCCCAACTATATGGGTGCAAATGGGATGAGTGGAAAGTATTATTATCTCAATAAAGGTTGGGGCATGATGAGA
>JAKRSG010000133.1 GCA_022402405.1 Bacteroidia bacterium
CTTTAAAAAAATAGAATTAACCCAATTGAAGCCTTACATAAATGCCATCCCACTATATAATATTCAAATTCCTGCAGGCAATTTCAGCGAGTTGCAATTAGATCCAGAGTTAACATGGATTGAACCACCTTTTAATGTTTCGGCTAAAAAAGGATACTTCGTTTGTAAAGTTGTTGGTGAATCAATGAATAAAATAATACCAAATGGATCTTATTGTTTGTTTAAAGAAGATGAAGGTGGCTCCAGAAATGGAAAAATAGTCTTAGTAGAATCAACATCCATAAACGATTCGGAATTTGGTTCAGGATATACTGTTAAAGAGTACCATAGTGAAAAGAAAGTATCAGATGAAGGTTGGCAACATGAGTCAATTACTCTAAAGCCAAAATCAACATTAGATCATTACGAGGATATTGTTTTAGAACCAGATGAGCTAACAGATGTAAAAATCAGAGGAATTTTTGTTAAAGTACTAGAAAAATAATCCACCCCCTACAAAAAATACGGTTTATCATCCTCCGCATCTTCTGCTTGTTGTTGCCAGTATTTGAGGCTTACGGTGTGGCCGGATTTGGTTTTGAGTAATCGGCCGTAGATGGCGTTTATGGGGTTAAAGAGTAGGTCGGTTACGCCTAAATCGTATTTGGGTTCTGTGGCTATGGGTTCTGCGGGTGCACTTTCTTCGCTGCCTTCGGCAGGGGCTTTGGCGGCAGCTTTTGCTTTGGGTGCGGCGGCTGGGGCCTGCACTACGGTGTATCCATTTCCGCTTAGTAATTCGGTTAAAAAGCGAGCGCGTTCTTCGCTAATGTTTTTCTCCACTATCGCGCACCTGTAGCCTCCTAATTCTTCTGCTGTATGATTTTGATTTAGTGCCATGCCTTATAATGTATTCGAGAATGTTAAAATGTATTCGTAAACGGGACCATATAAACCCAAACAAACCATGCCCAGTAAGCATATAATCAAAGCTAATTTACTTACGGGCTGAACCGATATCTTTTGGAGCGATTCTGTTGCCTCTTCCATGAACATGTACCTAACAATACGAAGGTAGTAGTAAAAGGAAATTATCATGTTTAAAGCGGCAATAATAATGAGAATAAAATATCCCTTGGAAGCACCTGCCATAACCAAGAAAAACTTACCAAAGAAACCTGCTGTAGGTGGTACTCCCGCTAATGAGAAAAGTGCAATAGCGAGTGTCCAGCTAAGGAATTTATTCTGCGCATAGAAACCTTTGTAATCAGATATATTTTCTTTATTGTACGCTTCGCTTACTATGCCAATTACTCCAAATGCCGCTACCGTTGAGAACAAATATATTAGCAAAAAGTATATGATAGCACCTTGTGCCATTCCTTGCAATCCCATTAAAGCTATTAGAATATAGGCAACCTGCGTAATAGATGAAAAAGCCAAGAACCGCTTCATGTTCTCTTGTCGGATAGCAAATAAATTTCCTACTACCATAGTAAGTATAGAAAGCACCGATAAGCTAATGGTATAAATTACCTCCAAGCTTACAAACACCTGAAACAATATTTTAATAAACACAAAGCTAACTGCCATCTTAGAAACAACAGATAAAAACGCAGTTATTGGCAGAGGAGCTCCTTCGTAAACATCGGCTGTCCACAAGTGAAAAGGAACTGCACTTATTTTAAACGCAAAGCCCGAAAAAAGCATTATAAAGCCAAAAATGCTCAGGTTATTTTGTACTAAGTTGTTGCTTATTTCAGCGAAGTGTAAGCTACCACAAGCACCATAAATAAGCGAAATTCCCATTAATAAAATAGCACTCGAGAAAGCAGAAGAGTATATAAGTTTCATGGCAGCTTCTCCCGATTTTCGCTTTTCTATATCTAAGTTAGCAGCCGCTGCCAGAGGGATGGTTGCCATTTCTAATCCTAGGTAAAACATAAGCATGTGAGAGGCAGATAACATAAAGTACATCCCCAGCAAAGAGCTTAATAAAAGTATATAAAACTCAATGATGCTTTTACAGTTTTTAAGCCAGTTTAACGAGAGTGCAGATATCAATAAAAAGCCCAAACTCAGCAATGATTTCTGAAACTGAATGAGGCCATTTGTAGTGTACATTCCATTAAATACTGTTACCTGTTTTGGTTCAGCCCAGATAAACAATACCTGAACCAATAACAAAGCGTGAATAGTGTGTGCGATGAGGGTTTGATTAATATTCTCTATTGTTAAAAAAAGAATGAGCAGCAAAAAAATGCTTAAGCAAAGCAGCCATTCTTGATTTAGAGCGAGTAGTATTTCAATTTCCATATTACTATAAAGTATTAGTTATTTTTCCAAGCAACACTTCGGTGCCTGGAGAAAGTAAATCTGTTAATAAAAAGGGAGCCATACCAATAAGCACAATACCTGCTAAAAGCACCATGGCGGCTAGTTTCTCGTTCCAAGTGGCATCTTCTAAGTGCAGGTAATTTTTGTTAACAACTGGACCCATTACAGAGCTGCCAGCAGCACGTAAAATATAAACTGCTGTTATTACAATAGAAGCACAGGATAAGATAGTGGCAACTCTATACCAAACATTCGGGTTGCTCCAAGCCCCAACAAAGATGGTCATTTCGGAAACAAAACCGCTAAAGCCAGGCAAGCCCAAAGAGCACAATCCTGCCACAATAAAAATGGCAGAAATAAAAGGCATAACTTTTAGCAAACCTCCCAATTGAGCTACCAAACGCGTGTGTGTGCGTTGGTACATCATGCCAATGGCAGCAAAGAATAAGGCTGTCATTAAGCCATGAGAAACCATTTGCATGATGGCGCCTCTGATGGCTATATCATTTAACATGCCTATTCCAAGAATTACAAAGCCACAATGACTAATAGAAGAATATGCGTTTATGTATTTTAAATCGGTTTGAGTTAAGGTGGCAAAAGCCCCGTAAAATATAGCGATAGTGGCTAACAAAATAATGATAGGCGCATAATAAACGGCTGCATCGGGCATTAAATAAGTAGCTACGCGTAAACAACCATAAGCACCTAATTTCATAGAGATACCAGCTAAAAACATAGATGCCGCTGTAGGGGCAGATGAATGTCCGTCGGGCACCCAAGAATGAAAAGGAAACAAGGCTGTAAACACTCCAAAGCCCACAAACAGAAAAGGGAAAAACACCAATTGAGTGGCATAAGAGATGGGGAATTGCGATAATACTTCGAGGTTAAATGTTCTATCGCCTGTTTCGTTAGAAAAGAAATATAGGCCCAATAAACCAACTAAAATTAAGGCAGAACCGCCCATTAACATAATAGCTAATTTCATGGCACTATTTTGTTTAGGACCGCTACCCCAAATGCCTATTAATAAAAACTTTGGAATAACAGCTACTTCTAAAAAGAAGAACATGGCAAATACATCTAAGGAGATAAAAAAACCATAGGCACCTAGACTTAATAAAAGCAATAAAAAATAAAATTCCTTGTGTAATTTTTCCATGGTAAACGACACTAACACACCTGCAAAAACTACTACTGCAGTTAGCAAAATCATAGCTAAAGAAATACCATCTACACCCAAATCAAAATGTATTCCTAAGCTTGGAAACCAAGGCAAATGTTGCGTAAACTGAAAGACCTTTTCACCAGCAATTTTTTCTGCATCTAAGAATTGGTTCAGCAAGAAAAAACATAAGAGCAATTGTAGGGCTGAACCTACAGCCGCAATAGTTCTAGACTGCTTATGAGTAGTAGTAACCAACACGGCAACAGCGCTTATAAGTGGCAATATGAGTAATAAGAGTAGGTTCATATTAGTACGATAATAAATAAAACAACAAAGAGACTAATCCGAGAATACCACCAAAAAAATACAAGGCATAATGCTGAACATTTCCCGATTGAATGCCTCTTATAAAGAAAGAAAAATACCCTGTGAAATGGGCTAATGAAAGGTAGAAACCATCTATCAAATTTTTATCGATATATGCAGCTGTTTTACCGAAATATTTAAAGACTATTTCTTTGGTTATGTAGAGATACAATTGATCTATATAAAATTTATTTCGCACCCAAACAAAAGCATTTCCCATAGATATTGCCAAGCGTTGCGGTTTGGTATTTGCCGTTTTGAACCAATAAGCTGCGAGTAAAATTCCGGCTATAGAAAGTAAAACCGGACCAATAGAAAACACTATTTCTAAATGCCCTTCTACCGGAATTCCATTTGAATTTACATACTTAGAAAACGGAATAAATCCTACTAGAATAGAAGCTAAAGTTAAAACCATAAGAGGCAATTTCATAGACCATGTACCTTCGCCATGTTCGTTGGTTTTTGGGTATTCTGGTATGCTCCAAAAAATGGTAAAATACAATCTAAACATATAGAATGCCGTTAAAAATGAAGTAATGATTCCTACAAAAAAGACCATTTTATTAGAGGTATAAGCCGCGTGTAAAATGGCTTCTTTACTAAAGAAACCAGCAAAAGGAGGAATACCAGAAATAGCCAAACAAGCAATTAAAAAACTAATATGCGTTAAAGGCATTTTCTTTCTTAGTCCGCCCATATCTTCCATTTCATTGCTATGCACATAATGAATAATGGAACCAGCACCCAAGAACAAAAGCGACTTAAAAAAAGCATGAGTAAACAGATGAAACAAACTAGCATTATAACCAGCACCGTTATCTCCAATTACACCCAAAGAGAACATCATAAAACCTATTTGCGACATAGTAGAGTATGCCAATACGCGCTTAATATCGGTTTGTGTGCAAGCAATTAAGGCAGCAAACAAGGCAGAGAAAGCACCAATGTATGTAATGATTTGCAGAGGTGCAGCTGTGGCTACTGTGAAAATAGGAAATAATCTTGCTACCAAAAACACACCTGCCACCACCATGGTAGCAGCGTGAATTAAAGCAGAAACAGGCGTTGGTCCTTCCATGGCATCTGGCAACCAAATATGCAGCGGAAACATAGCAGATTTACCTGCACCACCTATAAACACCAGGATTAATCCCCAAGATAGTGCTTGTATACCCGCAAATCCAGCCATAGTAATCTGTTTGTATTGAGGCGAATTTACATCTCCCAAACGCGAGATTAAGGTGGTAAAATCGAAACTCTCACCATAATATCCTAAGATTAAGATGCCAATTAAAAATCCCAAATCTGCAAAACGTGTAACAATAAACGCCTTCTTAGCAGCAGCTACAGCAGATGATTTATGGTAGTAGAAACCAATTAGCAAGAATGATGAAACACCCACCAATTCCCAAAAAATGTATATCTGGAAAATATTAGAACTAAGAATAAGTCCTAACATAGAAAACGTAAATAATCCCAAGAAAGCAAAATAATTAGCTATTCGCTCTTCATGATGCATATACCCTAAACTAAAAATATGCACCATCAGAGAGATAAAAGTAACCACTAGCAACATCATGGAAGAGCTACTATCTAGCAACACGCCCATGTTTATAGCTAGGCCTGAACCAAACTCTAACCAGGTATAATTTACCAGCAACTCGGCTGTTTGTTGAGTAAGATGAGAAGCAAAATAATTCAGACTTAACTTAGCGGCAAAAAAGAAAGTAACAGCCATTAAAAGAGTGGCTATTTGTCCAGCTACTTTCTGAGTAAGTTTAGATCCAGAGCTTAAAATAAGCAGCAGAAAACTCAGGAAAGGTAAGCCAACAATGAGCAGAATAAAAGTAGAGTTTGTCATATTAGTGCTTCATTTCTTTTGCATCGATTACATCAATAGAATTGCTGCTACGAAACAGGTTAATAATTATAGCAATAGCCACCGCAGCCTCAGCTGCTGCAATGGTTATAATAAATATGGTAAAGAAAATCCCAGATAAATTTTGCGGGTACAAATATTTATTAAAAGCAACAAAATTTATGTTTACACTATTTAGCATAAGCTCCAACGACATCAAAATAGTGATGAGATTTCTTCTTGTAAAAAAGCCATACATGCCAATAAAAAACAGGCAAGAGCTCAAAAATAATATATGTGGTAATCCTACTGGTGTCATGCGTTTTCTTTATTTTTAACTTTCATAGCAATTACAATACTTCCAACTAATGCTGCCAAAAGCAACATACTTACTGCTTCAAAAGGCAGAAGAAATCCGCCTTCGCCAGGGTTTAACATTTGCGCTCCAATATTTTCAATAGACGCATTCAACTCTTGGTTTTGGTCTGAACCAAAAGAATGTTGGAACAAAACAAGCGATAAAAAAGCCAAACCGAGTAGCGATGCAAGTGCAGAAAAAACAGTTTGTGTAGTTTCTGTTTTAGCCATTTGATTGCCCGATTTTTGGGTGAGAAAAATGGAGAAAATAATCAGCACCACTATACCTCCTACATATACCGCAACTTGCACGGCAGCTAAAAATTCTAGGTTCAGCCAGAAATATAATGCGGCTACACCTATAAGAGAAAAAAGCAACCAAATGGAAGCTCTAAATATCTTGCGAGTGTTTACAGCCATAAGGGCTGTACCCAGAATATAAAGGGCTATAAGGTAAAAAAAGATATCTTTAAATTCCATTATTCTACTCCCTCCCTTAGTTTAGAATTAGGCTTATTAAGTTGTTTGGTAAGTAGGCTTCTATCGAATACACTGTGCTCAAAAGTTTGTGCCATTTTAATAGCATCTGTAGGGCATGCCACGATGCACAAATTACACATAGTGCATAATTCTAAATGGTACACAAAAGCATCTATGGCTTTTTTCTTTTTGCCTTCTGCATTTACTTCAAACTTGTTTATGATTTTAATGGTACCATTCGGACAAGCCAATTCGCAAGCAGAGCATCCTGTGCAGGCGTGTTCGTTGTTTTCATCGTGAAGCATAACTACTTCTCCCCTAAAACGCTCTGGCAATACAAGTGTGCTTTTATTATCTGGATACTGCTGGGTTATTATTTCTTTATGATGCGTAAAATAATAGCCCGTAAGTTTCATGCCTTTTAGCAAGGATGAAATGGCCTGATAAATATCTTTAAAATATTGTTTTAAAAACGTAATCATCTTTTTAAAAATGCCACCCTTTTATGGCTATTAAAGTTATGAGTAACAAATTGAAAAGACTGATAGGCAAAAGATATTTCCATTCTAATTGTAGCAATTGGTCGATGCGCAATCGAGGGAATGTCCATCTAAACCACATGATAACAAATATGAGGAAGAAGGTTTTGCTTAGGAACCAAATAGAAGAAGGAATATAATCCATGATATGATTGAAAGCTTCCCAATTTCCGATATGAAAAGGCATCCAACCACCTAAGAACAAAGTAGCACCAATAGCACAAACGATGAATATATTGATGTATTCTGCTAAGAAGAAAAGGGCAAAACGCATTCCAGCATATTCTGTATGAAAACCACCTGTGAGTTCCGATTCTGCCTCTGCCATATCAAAAGGAGCGCGGTTGGTTTCGGCAGTTACGGCTATGATGTATATAACAAAAGCGATTAGTGCAGGAATATGCCCTTTAAACAACCACCAGCCATTAGATTGCGAGGCTACAATATCCGAAATCTGCAAACTACCTGTTAGCACAACTATGCTAAGAATAGCCATGCCTGCAGAGATTTCGTAGCTAATAATTTGAGCACCGCTTCGCATGGCTCCTAATAATGAATATTGATTATTACTTGCCCATCCTGCCATTAATATTCCAATAACCGACACAGATGAAATAGCCGTAATAAAAAACACACCGATGTTTAAATCCCATATAGCAAAGTTCTTAGCAAAGGCAATAGGTGCCAACAATATCATGGCAATTATCATAACTACAAACGGGGCTAGTTTATACAAGAATTTATCGGCACCATCTGGCACAAAGCCTTCTTTAAGTACCAGCTTTAAGGTATCGGCTGCGGTTTGGAAAATCCCTTTCGGACCTACCCTATTAGGTCCTAAACGAATCTGTATCCAAGCAGATACTTTTCTCTCCATCAATACAAGTATGAGTCCGAGTAGTGCAAACAGAGTTATAGCAGCCAATGCAATGATTGTCATTTCTAACAACAAAACACTGGTTTCGCTTAAGTGATTGCTTAAACTGGTATGAATAAAAGAGCTTATATTTTCTAACCTTAACATGCGATATAAATTAACGGTCGATGTCTGGAATTACTAAATCTAAGGTTCCCATAATGGCTACTAAATCGCCAATTTTATGTCCTTTAACCATGTGTTCAAGTGCGCTTAAATTAGAGAAGCCTGGCGATCTAAATTTTATTCTGTACGGACTAGTTCCACCTTCACTTACTATATATACACCTAATTCGCCTCTAGCTGTTTCTACACGCGTATAGAATTCTCCTTTAGGTAATTTTAAAACTGCTTTAGTTTTCGCCTGAAATTCACCTTTTGGGATATTGTCTATGAGCTGTTCAATTATCTTTAACGACTGACGCATTTCCTTCATGCGCACCTGGTAGCGAGAAAAAGAATCGCAACCATGTTCTATTACCTCATCAAAATCTAATTTTTGATAGATAGAATACGGATATATTTTACGGATATCGCAACTCACTCCGCTGCCTCTAGCTGTTGGTCCGGTGCAGCCGTAACTTATGGCATCTTCTTTACTGATGATGCCAATGTTTTTCATTCGGTTTTGGAATATGATATTGCCTGTAAGCAATTCATCATATTCATCTATTTTACTTTTAAAGAAGACGATAAACTCCTTCACCTTAGCAACAAAGTTTGGATGCAAATCGTACATTACTCCACCGGGCACAAAGTAGTTCATGGTAAGTCGGGCACCGCAAGTTTCTTCCATAATATCGTTAATGCTCTCACGCTCTCTGAAGGCATAGAAAAACGGTGATAGTGCACCCAAATCCATGGCCATTGCGCCCCACCATAATTGATGCGATGCCATACGTGTAAGTTCACTCATGATAACCCGAATATATTCTGCCCGTTCAGGAATTTCTATTTGCAAGGCACTTTCAACGGTTAAAGCACAAGCATGATTATTTATATGCGAAGAAAGATAATCCATACGCGAAGTAGTATAGATAAACTGCCTATAGCTTAAACTTTCGCACATTTTTTCAATCGACCTATGTATGTAACCCAAGTTAGGTTCGAGCTTGGTTACTGTTTCTCCGTTAAGAGTAATTAATAGGTGTAAAACGCCGTGTGTTGCGGGGTGTTGCGGACCAACATTAATAACTAGTTCGCCATTTTCACTGGTAGATACTTGTTCAAACATAGTTTAGAGTTTAATCATATTAATGGGGTCGTCGTAATCTTTTCTTAGCGGGTGCCCTTTCCAATCATCTGTTAGCAAAATTCTACGAAGATGTGGATGATTTAAGAACTTAACGCCAAACAAATCGAATATCTCGCGCTCATGTAACTCGGCAGTTCTATATAAATGGCAGGCACTTTCTATCTCTGGCGCTTGGGCATCCAGGTTCGTTTTTATAACAAGGTTATGTCTGAACCTAGTAGAATCTAAGTGGTACACCATCGTTAGATGAGATTTCCAATCTACGCAGGTTTCGCAGAATAGATAGTCGAATGCGAGCGTTGGTTCAGACTTAAGTTGGTTCAGAACGGATAATAAAGAATCCTTTTCTATAACTAATTCTGGAAAATTATTGCCCATGTTGATGCTAGCATCTGGGAACATTGATTGAATGGATTGTATGAGTTCTTCAGTTCCCATGAGCTTTCATTTCTCCACGAATTTGATCGCGGGTTAAACCACTTTTTATTTTCTCTTGCAACGTAATAAGTGCATGCAAGAGTGCTTCTGGCCTTGGCGGACAACCAGCGACGTATACATCTACTGGTATAATATGATCGGCTCCTTTAACTACTGAATAGGTATTATAGAAAAACGGTCCGCCACTTGTAGCACAAGCACCCATAGCAATTACGTATTTGGGATCGGGCATTTGGTCGAATAAACGCTTGAGCACGGGAGCCATTTTATTAACTATGGTACCTGCAATTATTATTACGTCGGCCTGACGAGGAGTGGCGCGTGCTACTTCAAATCCAAAACGAGAGAAATCGTATTTGGCGGCCGCGGTGCTCATCATTTCTATAGCACAACATGAAGTGCCAAAAACAAGCGGCCATAAAGAGTTAGATCGAGCCCAATTAATAACCTCATCGAGGCTACTAACTAATACACCACCACCGTCGGTAGGGTGCACCGTACCTGGGAATGGTTCTGAGGGTGGAGTAATTTTTACATCCATTTAAGAGCTCCTTTCTTATGTGCGTATAAAAATCCTAAAAACAGAATAAATACAAATAGCAAAATTTCTATTAAGGCCAACATTCCAACTTGCTTAACGGCAACAGCCCAAGGGAACATAAACACCATTTCAACCTCAAAAATGAGGAAGATTAAAGCAAAGAGATAATACCCAACATTAAATTGTTTCCATGCAGACCCAGCGGCTGGCACACCACACTCGTATGGCTGACCCTTTTGCAGGTTGGTACTGCCTTTTGTTAAGAATTTTGAAACTGCTATTCCTCCTGCCGAGAAAACTAAGGCGGCTAGCATGAGAGTAACTAATGAACCTGATCCCATATCACAAAATTGATTATAAACTTAAATCGAATATATGAAAATATATGGAAAGGCAATAAAAAGATTTTCAACAGCATTCATCTACTAATCGGTAGATTTTGTGTTATAAGCTTGCGTTACGATTGATATGGAATTCTTCCAATGATAGATCTACCTAAGGTTATTTCGTCGGCGTATTCTAACTCGCCTCCAATGGCTATTCCTCTAGAGATAGTGCTAATTTTTACCTGTGTATCTTTAAGTTTACGCGCTAGATAAAATCCTGTAGTGTCGCCTTCCATGGTGGCACTGAGTGCCATGATAATTTCTTTGATATCGTTTGTTCTCACTCGTTCCAGGAGCTTATCTATTTTTAATTGATCCGGACCAACACCTTGTATGGGGTTAATTAAACCACCTAATACTTGGTAAGTGCCAAAATACTGCGATGTATTTTCTATAGCCATTACATCACGTAAATCTTCAACCACACAAATGGTATGCTGATCTCGTTTTGGATTAGAGCAAATATTGCAAATATCTAAATCGCTTACATTATTGCACTGCTTACAAAAACGAATCTCCTTCCTTAATTTAATGATAGACTCACCCATTTTACTTACTATAGATTCTTCCTGCTTAAGCAGAAATAGCACCATACGTAAGGCAGATTTCTTACCTATTCCTGGAAATCTCGATAACTCATTAACCGCTTCTTCTATGAGTGAGGATGGAAAATTCATGCTACGATATTACTGCAAATACTGCAATTTTATGTAATGAATAAACTATTTTTACCCACTAATTATTGAACAATGGATTTAGAATTAATTTGCAGAAAAGCTTGTTTGGTAGCCGGAGAAGCCGGAAATTTTATTCGCAACGAAAGAAAGAATTTCCAAGAAAGTAGCGTAGAAATAAAAAGCTTTAACCAATTGGTGAGTTACGTAGACAAAACAGCAGAGGAAATTTTAGTTAAACAATTGAATACTATTTTTCCCGAAGCAGGTTTTATAACCGAAGAACAAACCATTGCCACCGAAGCCAAAGAATGGATGTGGGTGATAGACCCACTAGATGGCACCACAAACTTCATTCATGATATTCCTGTTTACAGCGTAAGCATTGGATTATTGCAAAACAATTTAGTTAAAATGGGTGTTGTTTATGAGGTAAATAAAGACGAAATGTTCTATGCTTGGAGCGGTGGAGGTGCGTATTTAAATGGAAAAAGAATTTCGGTAAAAACAAATACAGAGCTTCAAAAATCACTTTTAGCAACTGGCTTTCCGTATTACGATTATCACCACATGGATGCATACTTAAATGTACTAAAACATTTCATGAAAAACACACAAGGCATGAGAAGAATGGGCAGTGCTGCCATAGATTTAGCCTATACAGCTTGCGGCAGATTTGATGCTTTCTTCGAATATGGATTAAGTCCGTGGGACGTTGCCGGCGGAATTTGCCTTATAGAAGAAGCAGGCGGAATTATATCAGAATTCGACGGAGGCAAAAATGCCTTGTTTGGCAAATCTATTATGGGAGCCTCAGCAGCTATATATGAGCCTTTTTCAGACGTAATAAAAAGTCATTTTAATACCTAACAAATTCCACTATGCGCTGGAGATTTTTTATAGTATTCAACTGCATATGGATTTCGGCCACCGTGGCTCAAAAGAAAAATGTTCTCTCACTTAGCACTTCCTTGTATTACGGAAACATCTTACCACATTCAATAGATATTGCCCCATTGGCAACAGCCAATCCATATGGCGCGCAAGTAAGCATGGCTTGGCAAAGCCTCAGATCAGAGGCCAGCCTAAGTTCTCCCATACGCTCAAAAAAAGGCTTTAGATTAGCTTATTCTAATTTTAATAATCCAGAAAAACTTGGTCAGGCCTGGCATTTCACTGGCTTCACCGAACCATTTTTAGGTTCAGACAAACGATTGTTTTTAAGTTTCCCATTAGATGCTGGCATATCTTATTTAAGTAAAATATACCACCCCATAAACAATCCCGAGAATTTGTTTTTTGGCAGTCGGATTAGCTTTTATCTTGGTGCGGGTGTGCAACTCAATTATAAATTAAAAGAAAGAAGCATTTTGCAAGCCAATGTAACCTATCAACATATATCAAATGGGGGCATTAAAGCTCCTAATAAAGGAATGAACTTCCCATCTATTGGCATAGGATATTCTCATTATATAAGTAGGCCCAATTTCTCTCGGCTTGAACCTATGAAAAGGGATGCTTATTCACAAAAATGGGACTTAAAAGGCTTTGCTTATGCATCCCTTAAAACCGTTCCAAACCCAAACGAACTTAAGCCCATGGCTGGTGTTCAGCTATTATATTCTAGATCTAACAATGCTTTTCATCACCTTATTCTCGGAACAGAACTAGGTTATAATGGTTTTAAACGAGAGTTTTTTAACAGGCAAAATGAGAAGGTAAATCCGATAGAATGGAGTTTGCAATCGGGTTATCAATTAAAAATTGGGAACACTTCTTTAATCGTTTTAATGGGTGCAGAAGTATACAACCAACAACTTAAAAACTCCATCCTTTATCAGCGTTACGGGTTGGTTCAGCAAGTAAATAAAAAATGGTTTATAGCGGCTACTTTAAAAGCCAATGCACATGTTGCAGATATTTTTGATGTAAGATTAGGCTACCAATTAGTTAAGAAATAGCAGGGTTTTCCTTGAGCCACTCATATAACATATTTTTACCCTTTGGTACTTTTAGTTTCTCACAGATATTACGCTTATGCGTTTCAACCGTTTTCTCAGAGATATCCATATCAGCTGCTATCACAGCATTGTTTTTCCCAACTTTTACCAATTCTAATACCTTCTTTTCAGTTTGGGTTAATTTCTCAAGGCAGTTCGATTTTTCTACCAGAGTTTCTGAAATAAAGTACTCCTTTATGGCCGAACTTATGTACATTTCACCCTTTAAAACATGAAGGATACATGTGGCAAGTTCGCTGTTTACCTGACTATTCAAAATAAACCCGTCGCACTGATTTTCCTTGGCCCGAAAATAGATAGAAAGCTCATTTTTTTCGGTGATAAGAATAACCTTTATAGGCAAATTTTGAAAGCGGATGATAGACAAAATCTCTAATCCACTCATGCCATCCATGCTCACATCTAAAATGGCCAGAGAAGGCACATCTGTTAAAATTCCATTTAATGCGCTAATACCGTCGGTATGAACCGAGAGTCGTCTTATTCTCAGTAAGGATAAAACACCTTCTGTTTGAGTAATGAACTCCACATTTTTATGAGCAACAAGAGCTGAATGCATGAAAAATTGAATGATTAATTCCTAGCTTTTTGTGGTGAAATTAACCTTCCATAGCAAAGCATCCCGTAGTTTTATATAAGCAGCAAAATACCTCTTTCAGTTGCCATTTTTAAGATATAGATTTTCCTTTTTACTTCTAATTTTTGGTTCATAGCGGAAAAGAAATAGAAAAGGTACTGCCCTTGTTTTCCTCGCTAGTGATTTGAAGAGTACCATTATTTCTTAACAAAATTTCATGTGTAAGAATTAAACCTATACCGGCTCCCTTTTCACCAGCTGTTCCGTAAGAAACAGATTGTTTATCGTACTTAAATAATGCCTCTACTTTCTCTTTACTCATACCTCTGCCATTATCCTTCACTTCTATATAAATCCTATCTTTATCTTTATACGAATGAACCTGCACAACACCATGTTCATTGGTAAACTTAATTGCATTTAATATGAGATTACGTAAAATAATATCCAAATGATTGGGATCTAAATATGTTTTTAAGCTTTCTGTTTCTGTATACCTGGTGATAATATCCTTTTGATCAGAATTCTCCTTAAATAATAAGAAATTTCTATTTACAATCTCAGAGATCTGAACCAACTCCTTTACAGGCTCTAACTCTCCATGCATCTGGGTTCTTGCCCAATTTAAAGTATTTTCAACCAAAATATGAATGGATTTAAATTGCTCTTTTAACTTACCAATCATCGATTTAAATTCATCCTCGGATAGGTATTCTACATCCATTAATTGTAATACGCCGTTCAAATTAGAGATAGGCGTGCGAAGGTCATGCGACAAAATCGAAAAGGTCTTATCTTTAAATAAATTTAGCTCTTCTAAATTCTTTGTTTGATTAACAATTTCGGCCTTTTGGTTCAGTATTAATTCTTTGGCTTTTGTGGCTTTTACCCTATTCTTATTAATAAGTGCGGCAATTATTATTAACGCTACCACCAAACTTAACAATGAAATAATCAATAACTCATTAAAATTGGATTTGGCCTCTTGTAGCGACTTTTCCTTTTCTAATAAACTAATCTCATTTTGTTTTTTCTCTAATAAATAATCAAATTCTATTTGCTGAGCCTTATTACTAGTTTCTTCATTAAACAATTGAGCCTTTAAATTTTTATAGGCCTTGTGATAAAATATAGAAAGATTAGGTTTATTTACCTTTTCATATGAAATAGCCAATTGCTCGGCAGCATCTAACTTAGAAAGCAAATTATTTATTTGCAGAGCTAGTTTATACCCTTTTTCTAAATGGGGTATAGCCTCTGCATATCGGTGTTTCATATTAAGGCTATGTCCGATACCAATCTCATTTACCGATATTCCTCTTAAATCCTTATTTTTTTCACATATTTCCAAAGCAGTTCTAAACATTTCTTCTGCCTTTTTTGGCTGATTAACCCTTATATAAATATCAGCCAAATTACTTAAACCAATTGCTACTCCATCGCTATGATTTAATTCTTTGGCAACCGAAGTAGCTTCTTCAAATAATTCAATAGATTTTACATATTCATGTTTTTCTGAATAAACTCCTCCTGGTGTAATGGTAGTTTGTATGAGCCCTTCTTTATCTCCTATTGCCTTCTGAATTTGATACGCACGTTTGCTAAATTTTTCTGCTTCATCAAACTTCTTCAAATCATAATAAATTCCGCTTAAATTACCCAAACTTATCTCTAAGCCAAGACTATCATTTAGCTCCTCTCTAATATGCAGGGCGTTAAACATGTATTCTAAACATAATCTATAATCGCCTTTATTTCTATAATAGTTGCCTAAGTTGTTATAATAATCGCCTATGGCCGACTTATGCTCGGCTTTTTGAGCCAATTCTAATGCTTTTAAATAATAGGGCAATGCTTTATCTAACTGCTCTGATTCATGATAAATATTCCCCAAATTATTATTAGCATCAGCCTCTCCAATAGTATTGTTTGTAGCAGCAAAAAGCTCTCTAGATTCTTCACATAAAGCAATAGCTGCAGTAACATCACCCTTTCTAAATTTAAGGATACTCAATAAAACATTTGCCGAAGCATAAGCTTGATTATTATTTAATTTCTTAGAAAGAGATAGGCATTTCCCAACATAATATTCTGCGCTATCTGGGTTAGTATATTTGTATGCCTTCGCCAAATTATGAAGCAATGTCACCTTTACCGAATCATCAATACTATGGTTCTGTAACTCTTTTTTTAACTCTTGAATTTTTTTGTTTTGTGCATTAACCCCAAAACTCAAAATAAGCAAAATGAATACAGCTAGGGTCGATTTCAATTTATAAATGGCATTTAAATACATAAAATAATATCAAGTACTTTTTCGAGCACAAAATACCATAATTAATTTAAATAACCGAAAAAACTATTTTTAAAGCAGAATTATTGTTTTTCCAGAGAATTTTTACTTTTTTCTAATTAACGTAATACCATCACGAATAGGTAAAAGCACTATTTCCACACGATCGTCCTCTTTCACTTTCTTATTAAAAGCATCTAAAAGTTGTGTGTCTTTATCTTTTAGTAAAGCCTTTTCTTCCACCACCTTTCCACTCCACAAAACATTATCTACCAAAATCACTCCACCACTGTTTAACCTATCAATTACCAAATCGTAATACTTGGCATAAGATGCCTTATCTGCATCTATAAATATTAAATCATATGTATGAGGCAAGGTTCTAATAACCTGGTAAGCGTCTCCAATAATCATTTGTATTCGGCCTTCGTTCCCAGATTCTTTTATATAGCTGTTAACCATATCCTCTAATTCTGGATTAACATCTATACTTATTAACTTTCCTCCTTCACTTAATCCTTCTGCCAAACAAATAGCCGAGTATCCTGTATAGGTGCCAATCTCTAAAATCATTTTGGGCTGAACCAACTTGCTTATCATCGCCAAAAACCTACCTTGTAAATGTCCGCTTAACATTCTTGCTTGCAACACTTGTGCGTGTGTTTGTCGATTTAACTTCTTTAAGGTTTCTGGCTCATTACTGCTATGATTCTCGCAGTATTCTTGCAGTTCTTTGGATAAAAATTCCATGTTATTGAATTGTATATCTAATAGAAAATCCACCGCTGGTAATTACCGTTGGGAAAGAATTAGATGTAAATGGATTGGTTCTTCTTCTATCGTAGAAAATACGGAGCATCAACTTCTCATTAATGCTATAATCTATAGTTGGTTTTATACTCAAAACATTCTGACCAGAAACGGGTTCACTGGTGGGCCTATCTAAATTTCTTACACGTGTCTGGTTTTCTCTTATGGTAAAATCAAATCTAAAGTTAATGTCGTTATTTAACATTCGTTTTCTGCCGCCAATCTCAAAAGGCAATACTAATTTATTGGTTCTATAACCAATTCCTATCACAAACTCTTCGCCACTTTGCTCATTTAACTGCCTATTACCAAGTGCCAAGTTTAGAGTTCTATCTCGGTTATATTTAAAAGTAGTAGTTAAATTATTTACCAAGGTAATGTCTATACCAATGAGCGGACCAAATCTTTCTGTTATTGAAATCTGCCTAATAACATATTGCGGAGCAAAATCAGTGGTTAATGTGGTATTTCTGCTTGTATCCATTACCGTTTGAAATCCGGCTACATTGTAATTACTCTGATATGCAGATTGTATATTTACATTGGATGCATACTCTTTTATAAAATCTATTTTGCTTAATCCGTTATAAGTAACTCGCCAATTTGGAATCGGGAAATTTTGGAATGCTCCCAAGCCAATACTACTGGTTGAAACACCTCTGTAAGCAGATAAAAATGCTGGAATCAGTACATCTTGTTGGAAGGCCCCATACCCTTCAGGAAATGAATCTGGATTTTCTGGTAATGGCAGTCCCTTTTCCATAGCCAATCTACGTGCAATATCTACACGATTAGCCTGAAATTGCTTAAATACTTCACTTACCCCGTTTTCATCTTCACTCGAAAAAGCTGTACGTATAATAGAATAACTTATGCTATAACTACCCATTTCAATAGGGTTACCAAAATCGCGGTAAATACCTCCATTGCTATCTGGATCGTATCTGAAATATGCCGTTAAATTCTTAGAGTAATTCTTGGTAGCATTTAATTCTATTCTAAAATCTTCTAATGGTTCTATTTGGGCTCTAGCCGTAATATTCTCTTGGTAGTTTAAGAGATACGGACTTACAATTCTAGGATCATTACTAATCCAACCATTTTCCGCCGCCCTGAACCTAAAATTAGGATCCTGCATACCAAATATGAAATCGAAACCTGGTGCCTGCAAATCTAAATTTTGCCCAAGAACCTGCGTGCGTGGCTGAAATCCTGGCAATACCGTTCCGTCTGTTGTACTGTAAGTTCCACTTACATTTTTAAGTGAAGTAATTAACCTAACCGGTATAGAAGCCCAAAGCGGATAACTCTCTCTGCTATTATCTTCTTTTGCCTTTTTGCCTTTTGCTTTAGGATCTTTGTTCTCCTCTTCTGTTTTAGGCTTTGGCTTGCTCTTGGCCTCTTGTTTCGGATTCATCACCTTGCGGTAAATTCCAAATTTAGTATAAAGCTGCACAAAGTTTAAACTTACATTCCATTGTTGCTGCTGTGAGTTCTGTATAGTATTGCCCAAACTATCTGCAGCCGGAGGCGCCTGCAACCATTGATAGTTTGCGTTGTAGTTGTAGGTAACCTGACTAACCCACTGCATGTATGGCAACTTATTTACCGGGATGTTTACATTTAAACGAGCCGTTTGATCGTATTTAGTATTTCTACCACCATTTAAGAAGTTGGTTCTAATAGTATCTCTTTTCTCAATGGTATTGCGGTTTATCTGACCCTCAGGTTCATCAATACGAGAATCGTTGGTAGCATTAAAATCAAGCTTTATATTTCTGGTAATATCATAACGCAATTCATAATTTCTGCGCATAGTAAACATCTTATCATATAAAACCGGCAATAAAGTTTCTCTACTATCATTATTTCGGTTCAGCAACTCACCATACCTTCTATCTGTTTCAACCCTGGCTCCCCAAGAAGCTGGCAATAAATTAAAGTTTACATCACGAATAATTTCTAAATTCTTATTCTTTACAAACTTCTTAAATGGTTCTATTGGCTTGCTAACAAAATTGTAATTGTATCCAACTATAGCGCGATAGTTTTGAATTAAATTATATTCTAATGTTTGATTTCTTCTAAAAGTTTCTGTGTACGAATAAGTAAAATTAAAGTTCTCTATATCCCATGGATAAGCTTGTTTTGAACCTACTCTATTCTTTCTTACATTAGTAAAATTGTAGCTCTTTCGGGCAGTATAATCATCGGCAGCGCGACTAATCTGATCACTTCTTTCTGGATTTCTTGTTTCATCAATTTCCTTTTGTAATTGTGTATCCGGATTCAATGGATTATAATAAGGTCTGATAATGGTGTTTCCATACGAGAAAAAGAATGGAACACTTAAGCCAGAGTTTTTAGGGAAGAACTTACCCAATTCAAAGTTGGTCTGAAAATCATAAATATAATTATCTGCCATACTTCTTTCCAAAAGCTTTTTATCTATACCTCCCCAACCAACACTCCTGTAACTTCCGCTTAATTGAACATTCCCTAAATCTGCTAATTTTGCCAATACTCTTCCAGTTGCTGCATCTCCACCTCGGGTGCTAAAATCTGTCATGCGCAACTCGTTAAACCAAACCTCCGCACATTTTGGTAAACCGTCGTCACCCGTGCTTCCCGGTCTTCTTTTAGGGTTACGTACACCCATCATCATAATGCGTAATTGACTAAAATCTGGCATACCTACCACAGAATAAGTAGCATTTCCTACTTGTCTGCTAAATGGAGCAGTAAAAGCAAATCCGGCATTGGTTCGAGCAATTTTTGTATTAATCATCTCCTCCAAAAGAATGTTCATCTCATTCTCTGCTGGCCAAATATCTCTTGGATCGTTAACACCCGGCTGGGTAACTTTCAACGGAATCTCGTACTCGTAATAATTGTTTGTTAAGTCGGTACCAAATCTAAAAAAGGCAGTTAGTTCATTGTCGTTTAAATTGGCTCCTTCTGCATGCACAAACATTCTTAATCTTCCATACTGACGTAAATCTGCGTTGGTATTCTTAAACACACCGCGTGCATCCCCGTCTTTTAAATTACAAGTTAGTAAACTTATAGATTGTTCGTTTTGCTGGATAGCATTGGGCGAACTAAAATCTAACTCTCTTTGAATTCCTGGTGGAACAGCATATATAATTGGA
>JAKRSG010000134.1 GCA_022402405.1 Bacteroidia bacterium
TTCGCTCCACTTCGTTACGCTCTGGATGACCGCGTTTAAAAACTAAAAGGCAGGGGGCTTGGAGGCAGCTTCGCTTCCTCCAAGCCCCCTGCCGCTGAAAACAACCTTTTCAGTGTTTCATTCAGAGCTATAGCGAAGAATCTCCTATATTTTCCCGGACAGCAGTGATTCTAAATCTCAAATTCGAAAATTCAAATACCGAAATTTTGCTGTTTGCAAAAATTGAGGTTTTCGCGAAAGGGATGAAAGTCTTTCATATAATGATAATCTAATTTTCGAATTTAGAATTTAGGATTTAGAATTTAGAATTTTTATTCCCCTACTTTTGCCTTGTATGAAAATTATCAGTTATAACGTAAACGGAATTAGATCTGCTATGAGCAAAGGATTGGTAGATTTTATGCAGGGAAGTGGTGCCGATGTATTTTGCTTTCAAGAAACAAAAGCATTGCAAAATCAAGTGGAGCCATTTTTGTTTGAAGTAGCTGGTTACCCGCATCAATATTGGTTCAGCGCAGAGAAAAAAGGATACAGTGGAGTGGCCATTTTTTGCAAACAGAAACCAGACCAGGTTGTATACGGTTTTGATAATCCAGAATACGATAATGAAGGTAGAATAATACGCGCAGATTTTGGCGAACTCAGTATCATTAGTGTATATATGCCAAGTGGCAGTAGCGGAGATGAAAGGCAAGCATACAAAATGAAATGGCTAAGCTTTTTTAATGATTACATAAATCAATTACGCAAAGAAAGACCCAACTTAATTATTTGTGGCGATTACAATATTTGTCATAAACCCATAGACATACACGACCCAGTAAGCAATAAAAATAGCAGCGGATTTTTACCAGAAGAACGCGATTGGTTAGACCAATTTATTACCAATGGTTTTGAAGATACTTTCAGAACTTTTAACCCAGAACCTCATCAATACAGCTGGTGGAGCTACCGAGCAAACGCCCGCAACAACAACAAAGGTTGGCGTATAGATTATTGCTTAGCCAGTCAAAACATAAAAAATCAACTCAAAGACTCCGGCATCATGCAAGAAATTAAACACTCAGATCATTGTCCGGTTTGGGTGGAGATTTAATTATGAATTACGAATTACGGATGCGTCAACGTAATTCGTAATTCGTAATTCGTAATCCGTAATTTACTTTCAAACAAGCATTCCAACAACCTCAAATTTATCAAACACGTTTTCATTGTGGGGAGCGTCGGGTAATTCATCGGTTAAATCTTGTCCGGCCCAATGCTCGTAATGTTTGCCATTACGCCATAATCTACTTCTGCTCACATCATAAATTTTGCCTTGATATGCTACCCAAATTTCGGGCTTATCTTGCCCATTTCGCAAGGCTAATTGAGATTTAGAATAGCTAGGTAAATCCATAGTTTAGAGCAAATTTTTCTCTACTAAATACTCCGCAATTTGCACCGCATTGGTGGCAGCACCTTTGCGCAAATTATCAGCTACAATCCACATGTTTAAGGCATTTTCGGCCGACTCATCTCTACGAATTCTACCTACAAAAACCTCATTTTTATCCATGGCAGTTAGCGGCATTGGGTAGAGTGCATTTTCCAAATCATCTTGAACTACTACACCCTTTATTTGAGACAATAAAGTCTTAAGTTCTGATACCTCATAAGGCTTATTAAATTGCACATTCACACTCTCGCTATGTCCGCCCATTACCGGAATACGCACACATGTGGCCGTTAGCGCGATGCTATCATCTTGCAGAATTTTCTTGGTTTCGTTTACCATTTTCATTTCCTCTTTGGTATAACCATTTTCGGTAAACACATCAATTTGCGGAATAGCATTCTTATCGATTGGGTATTTATAGGCCATTTCGCCCACTATTCCCGCTCGCTCATTTTCCATTTGCTGCACTGCTTTTACACCCGTTCCGGTTACACTTTGGTAAGTAGAAACCACCACTCTTTTAATACTGTATTTTCTATGCAAGGCATCCAAAACCATCACCATTTGAATGGTAGAACAATTTGGGTTAGCTATAATTTTATCGGCTGAACCCAATAAACTTCCATTAATTTCTGGAACAATTAATCTCTTGGTAGCGTCCATTCTCCAAGCAGAAGAATTATCAATAACTGTAATTCCTGCCTCTGCAAATTTGGGCGCCCACTCTAAAGAAGTTCCCCCACCAGCAGAAAATAATGCTACACTCGGTTTAGCTGCGATAGCATCTTCCATAGATACAATTGGGTACGATTTTCCTTTAAATTCAACTAATTTTCCTACCGACTTCTGCGAAGCCACAGGAATTAATTCTGTCACTGGAAAATTTCTTTCAGCTAACACTTTTAACATAACATTGCCTACCATTCCGGTGGCACCAACTACGGCTACTTTCATTTTTATCCCCCCTAACAATCCGGTTTTCCCGATTTATATTTCTTAAAGCTGCGAAAATATAACAATCTT
>JAKRSG010000135.1 GCA_022402405.1 Bacteroidia bacterium
TTGCAATAGGAGATTTGCTGCAAATAGAATCTAATTCGTCGTCGCTTAAAATATTCATACGGCTGCTTGGGCTGCACAATAAGGTTGCGGCTAATGGTGTTGGAATTCCCTTTTCGTTTAAGCCGGTTATTAATGCCTCGCCCATACCCAATTGGGTAAGCATTTCGTCTACTTTATAGAACTCCGATTCTGGAAAATTTTCAGCACTTTGTTTGATGCTTTTTCTATCGGCAGCCGTAAATGCTCGTAAGGCATGTTGCACTTTTAAGCCTAGCTGACTAAGCACTGCGGCTGGCACATCTGTTGGGTTTTGGGTAATAAAGAAAATGCCTACTCCTTTAGAACGAATAAGTTTTATAACGGTTTCAATTTGGTCTAATAAGGCCTTGCTGGCTTCATTAAAAATTAAATGTGCTTCATCAATAAACAAACATAATTTTGGCTGATCCAAATCTCCTTCTTCGGGCAATTTAGCGTAGAGTTCAGCCAATAAGCAAAGCATGAAAGTAGAGAATATTTTGGGCTTATCTTGTAAATCGTTTACCCTTAAAACAGATACAACTCCTAAGCCTTCTTCATTAATCCTCATCAAGTCTTCTATTTCAAAACTAGGTTCACCAAAAATAATATCACCACCTTGTTGTTGTAGTTCTATAACTTTTCTAAGGATGGTTCCTGTAGAAGTTGTGCTAATTTTGCCATATTCTTTTTCTATTTCTGCTTTACCTTCATTAGAAATAAATTGTACTACTTTAATTAAATCTTTTAAATCTAATAAAGGCAGTTCATGATCGTCGCAGTATTTAAACAATAAACTTACAAAACCACTTTGGGTTTCGTTTAGTCCCAATATTTTGCTAAGCAAAACCGGACCAAATTCGGAGACCGTAGCTTTTAATCGGGTACCTTTTGAGTTGTTTAAGGTAAGAAACTCAACAGGAACACCCGCGGCCTCCCAACTTATGCCTAGCTTTTGGTAGCGATCTGTAATTTTATCATTTAAAGTACCCGGCATGGCCAAACCACTAAGGTCGCCTTTAATATCCATTACCAGCACAGGCACACTTTTTTTGCTTAATTCTTCAGCAATTAATTGCAGCGTTTTGGTTTTTCCAGTACCCGTTGCACCAGCAATTAATCCGTGCCTGTTAAAAGTTTTTAAAGGCAGTTTCACCAAACACTCACTGTCGGCCTCCCCATTTAACATGGCTGCTCCTAAGGTTATGCTCTCACCCTTTTGGGTGTAGCCACTTTGCATAGTTTGTTTAAACATAGTATTTTAGAGTTTAGAGTTGTTAGAAAGAGAAAGAGAGGGAGAAAGAGAAAGAGAAAGAGAAGGAGAATTATGTGTCCCGTAATTCGTAATCCGTAATTCATACTTCCAACCTACGCTAAAGCTTCGGCTGGCAAGCATAATTAAAATTCTACCTCAATTTCATTCTTAATTAGGTCTTCAAACGTTTCGCGGGCACGGATGAGTTGCGCTTTGCCATTCCAGATGAGCACTTCTGCCGGACGGAAACGTGCGTTGTAATTGCTACTCATAGTTATTCCGTAGGCGCCGGCATTTTTAAAGCACAAGATATCACCTTCGTGTACTTCATTAATTTTTCTATCCCAGCCAAACGTATCTGTTTCGCAGATATAACCCACAACAGTATAAATCCTTTGTTTGCCTTCCGGATTAGAAATATTTACAATATGATGGTACGAATCGTATAACATGGGTCTTATTAAATGGTTCAGACCAGAATCTATACCAACAAAAACGGTGGCAGTAGTTTGTTTAAGCACATTTACTTTGGCTAAAAAATAACCCGATTCACTCACTAAAAACTTACCTGGTTCGAACCAAAGTTCTAGGTCTCTACCATATTCTTTGCAAAACTCTGTAAAGCGTTGGCTAATGGCTGAACCTAATTCTTCGATATCTGTAGTGATATCGCCTTCTTTGTAGGCAACTTTAAATCCAGAGCCAAAATCTACGAACGATAAATCGGGAAATTCTTTGGCGATATCGAATAAAATTTCTGCACCTTGCAAGAAAACACCTGCATCTAGAATGTCAGATCCTGTGTGCATGTGTAATCCGTTTACATGAATATTGCTCGATTTTACTACTCTAGCTACGTGGCGCATTTGATGTACCGAAATCCCAAATTTTGAGTCTATATGTCCGGTAGAAATTTTTACATTACCACCAGCCAAAATATGCGGATTTACACGGATACAACAAGGAACGGTATTGCCATAAATGCTGCCAAATTGCTCTAGGATGGAGATGTTGTCTATGTTTATATGAACACCTAATTTAACCGCTTCCTGAATTTCTTCTATGCTTACACAGTTAGGAGTAAAGATAATATCTTCTGGAGCATAACCTGCTCTTAAACCTAAGAGCACTTCATTAATAGAAACCGTATCTAAACCACAGCCATG
>JAKRSG010000136.1 GCA_022402405.1 Bacteroidia bacterium
TAGTTGTGATATCATTTTTGGGCTCATGGATAATAACAGAATCTGTGAAAGCTCCAGAAGATGATTTGCTAAAGTTGTACCATGCCAATATTAAGCCTTGCATGAACTATTGGACTACCGACACTGGGTTTGTAGATACAGTAAGTATGCAGGCGCAAGCCATGAAGCTTTATGATGAAGGTGAGTACACATTGGCAATAGAGGCTTTCCAGCATTTTGAGCCCCAAACAAAAGACGAGGCACTATATAATTTTTATTTAGGCTTTTGTTATTTAAAATCAGATTTTGCTAATTTAGCCATAAACCATTTCGACGAATCATCGCAGTTATTTAAGAGATTTGAAATGATTCAACTTAGCAGATGGTATTTAGCCTTAGCTTATTTAAAGGTGGGCGATCAAGAACACGCAGTAGAAATACTCAAAAATTTAATCGAAGTAAATGCGCCACAACGCTACGTGGCCGATAATCTACTCAAACAAATTGATGTTTCGAGTAACCCAATAAAGAGTTTGTTGTTGGTGGTTGCGGAGTAGGGATTTGGTTTTTGGTCGTTAGTCTTTAGTTTTTTATTCTTGGTCTATAGAATTTAGAATTTTAGGACTAGGGTTTTAGGGGCTTAAAGTTTGTGAAGTAGCGTTTTTTCTTTCTATTATTCTCCATATTTAGTTTGAATTCAAAATAGAGACACACAGGTAACCATGCATCTCTATTTTAAGTCTTTTGAAAATTTTTCCTGTTAAAACAACCAAATTGCCGTGCAGAAATAATTGATACCTGCATTAGGTAAAAACAAAGCAAATTGTCCGCGCTGGCCAGCGTTGTTTATGGTATTCCAACCGCCTAAACTGCCCGATGGCGCATATCTGGCGTCTAAAATATTGTTTACACGTAAAGAAATTTGTGGCAAGCCTTTTATTCTAAAGGATGATGGGTTCAGGCCAAGTTGAAAATCTAATACATTAAATGCTGGCAAGGATAAATCTTTGTTGCTGGTATTGTCTAAATATTGCATGCCTACATGACGAAATGATAATCCTGCACTGATGCGTTTTTTCCAAACAAAGCTTTCTAAGCCAATATTGTGTATTTGGTTCGGACTAAAACCTAAATCTTTGTTGGTATAGGTTTGTGATACAGGAAGACCAGAAACTTCATCGGAATAGGTTTGTGTAAATTGCTCTATTTTATTGCTGCTAAAAGCAGAGCTTACCCAAATGTTAAGGTAATTTCTTATTTGCTTTTTTAGGTCTATTTCTATTCCTCGGCGGTAGCTTCTGCCAACGTTTCCGGTTACAGGGTAACCAAAATTATTAAGAGCACCTGTGCCTACAATTTGGTTCTGAAACTCCATGGCATACACGTTAATTTTACCGTTAACAAAACCGCTTAACTCGGTCCCAAATTCTACATTTACAACTTGCTCAGGTTTAATTTCATTTTGCTTTACATCACGTGGAGCAAAATCATCTTGTAGGTAATCAAAACGCGTTGGTTCACGCATACTCATTCCCGCCATGGCATACAGAGAAACAAATCGGTTCAGGCCGAACCTAGCGCCAACTCTGGGGTTAACGAATAGCCAGTTCATGTCTTCTACCTTTCCATATTCTTTTCTAAACTCCATATCTCGGCCTCTGTATTTAAAGCTAGTTTGCCTTACTTGAACATCAGAAAAAACAGATACATTATCGGTAAATACATAATTAACTTTAGCAAAAGCGCTGGCTTCGTTTTTATAGCCTGTATTAAAATAAACTTGGTGATTTTGCTTGAAAGCTGCAGGCACATAATTGGCCCAATTTACTTCCATAAAATGATCCGATTGAAACTGATTTACATGAATGCCCGTTACAAAATCTAGCTTGCCTCTGGTAAGTTGGTAATTGGCAAAAGCTCCCATAAACTGCTGCTTTAGGCGGTAAGAGGTCATCACATTACCCGGACTAAACGTGGTATCTCCCGGTGCGTTTACGTAGTAAGGCGTATTGGCAATATTTAGGGCATCGAAAGTGTACCAACCTTCTGCTAAAAACTGAAATTTTGGTGCGCCGCCCCTAACATAATACGCCGAAGCGCTGAGGGTTTGTCCGCGACCTAAATCGTAGCTGTATTGTACCTGATTAAAATACTGATTAAATGCATCGGTTTCGCCATGTGTAAACGGGTTGCTTCTTGGGTTTGTGTTAAAGGTATTTCTATCTACTCCCAAATAGGCTAACTCGCTTTGAGCATTTCCACCAAAGAAGTTAAACTTTAGTACCGATTTATTCTTTACATATCCCAAACTAAAATGATACGATTGCACTTGCGCGCCTGCATTTTGTCTGAACCCATTGGTTTTTACCTGACCAATTCTTCCGTAGAACATCCAATGTCTATCTAATAATCCGGTTTGGACTTCGGCTGTTAATCGGCTTGAACCAAAAGAGCCTATGCCCAATGAAACCTGAGCACTTGGCCTGGCAGATAAGTGTTTGGTTTGGATGTTTATGCTACCACCAAAAGCAGAAGTTCCGTTAGTAGAAGTACCAATACCACGTTGTACCTGAATTTGCTCTGCACTGCTTGCCAAATCTGCAAAGTTGTTAAAGAATACACCTTGATTTTCGGGATCGTTTACGGGTATGCCGTTAACTGTAGTGTTTATGCGGGTTTGGTCCATGCCACGCAGGCGAAAGAAGCTATAGCCAATGCCTGTTCCATTGTCGCTGTAGGCATTTACAGAAGGCGTAACTTGTAATAGTGTAGGAATATCTGACCCATAATACAATTGTTGAATACGCTTTTTATCTAGCGTAGAAAAAGTAACCGGCGTTCTTTGTTTAGCTTGAATGGCAGAAATTACTACATCTTGTAAATTTCTTTTGCTAGAAATAGTGTCGGTTTGAGCCCAAGTGATGCTTGAGAGACAAGCAAAAGAGGCTAATACTAAAAACTGTTTTTTCATTTTTTTTCGGATAATGTTTAACAAAACCAACAAGCAGGAGTGGCTTGTTGAACGATGTTGTTTTACCCGGAAAGGCAAGGCCCAAAAATGTGCTACTAAAGCCCTCGTAAATGAGACAGCGCTGTTTAGCTAAAGTAGCTTTCTTTTTCCTTCGCAGGCATTATCCTGTTCAGGTTCCGAGGGTTTGATCTCAGCTTCCTTTGCATAAACAAAGTAGGCACCCCTAAAGACGGAGCAAACTTAGGGAAGATTTTGGAAATACAAAATTCGAAATTCTAAATCCGAAAGGGGATTTGTGGTGGAGGGGAGATTTTTTTGTTTAGGAGTTTAATCGTTTATGCGTTTAATTGTTTGGGGGTTTGGTTTAGCTTAAAACCATGCTCTATAAATGTTGAACACCGAATGCTGAATTTCGAATGGCTATAATGAAAATAAAATTACTGCTGTCTGGGATGAAGCAAGAGATTCTTTATTTGTTCTGAGATTTTCTCAAGCAGCAGAGGAATAAAATCAAAAGTTTCTTGTGTAATTTTTCGAATTAAACATTTATAGAGTGGATTTTCACTCAGTTTTAAAAAGGATTATTTGAATCAATGTTAAAAAAACTATTTCTAAGAAGCGCCTATTAATTTTACGTTAATTAAACTATTTGCTTGATTATCAATAAATATTTTTTTATCATTGTTTTATGAAAAACACCCCCCCCCCACACATTTTATTTTTGTTCATAATTTTATCATTATCGGCAAACGCTCAAACACAATTAAAAAAATGGTATATTAATTCATATGAATATGATATGACCAATACCACACCTACATCAATTCCACTAAGTAACGGACAAACAGGCGCTGCCAATGGTATATATGATATAAATGGAGATGTACAGTTTTATATCAATGGCAATACAATTTATGATCGTTTTAACAACCCAAATATTACCAATTTACCTGCATTTAATATTCAGGAGGTTTCAATAGTTCCATTTTTTAATAATGACCCCTGCCACAACAAATATTATGTGTTTTATGAATATCACTATCCACCGGTTTATGGTAGTCTTCAATATGTAATAGTGGATGTAAATAGGGATACTTGGGGTTTAACAATTTCAACACCGTTTTATATGCTTCATGGAGTTGTTGCTACAGGTGGTGCATTAGCAATTGGAAATGTTGTAAATTCAAATGAAAGATACTTGTATTATGCCTATGGCACTAACTATAATACTAATTTAGTCAAATTCACAATAATGAATCCAAACCCAAGCTACCCAAATGGAGTTGTTTTGCCTGGTAATACTCTTTTAACCTCAACAAGTAACAGTTATTCTGCTCCCGATTTTGAATTAGACCTATCTCCTGATGGGTCTAAAATTGCTTGGGGCGGAGGACTAAATGGAGATATTTATGTGTTTAACCTTGATGCAAATGGGAATAGTCCAAATCTCATTTCAGCCTTAACTCTACCAAATTCAACCTCTATTTTTAAAACAGGAATAGAGTTTAATAACGATGCAACAAAACTTTATGCAGGTTCGGGTGGAAAATCGGGCAGTTTAGATGGTATATACGTTAAAGATTTGGGAAATAACAATCCACCTAATTTAATTAGTGGAACTCAAATTTATGGAGCAGGTCAAATAGAGAGGGCATATAACGGTCTTGTTTATATCACTTCGGGAAATGATATGATTGGTATTGATCAGACTACAGATTTGTTAGTTACTAATAGTCAAATTGCCTTACCAGGGTTTAATAATTATTTTCTTCCCGACCAGTTAGATGGAACGAACTATGATGACCTGCTAAATAATGAAATGATTTATGATATCAATAATTATTTGGTACAATCGGGAACTCATATTTGGGAGCCACTAAATAATCCATTTGGGAATACAAGTAACCCTGTTAAGGTAAAAGATTTTCTTCATTTTATATCTAGCACACCTGGAGTATTTACCCAAGTAACCATAAAAAACATGGTTTTTGAGTTTGGGGATAATGCAGATATGGTAATAGGAAATAGTGCTCGCGTAATTTTGGAAAACACTACCTTAAAATCTGTAGATTGTGCCGTTATGTGGAAGGGAATTACATTAAACGACAATGCAAATTTAACCACAACAAACAATTCAATTGGACAATATTCAATTATCCAAGATGCTTTAACGGGTATTTCGGGAAGTGGGTTAGACTTTCGGCTGACAGTGCATGGTAACACATTATTTAAAGCAAATCAGGATGATATTAGATTAACTAATTACGAGGGAGGAAACATTGATTTACATAATTGTGATTTTATTGGGGATGTGGTTTTAAAAAATCAATTTTTAGGTAGCAATAATGGATGGATAGATAATTTATATAGAACCAATACCCAATTAAAATTAATTGATGGCGTAAACAACACCATTGTTGGAAATAATTGTAATTTTTCTTTTGGACAAATTGGTGTTAAAATTGAAAAAACTAATGCAACCATAAACAACTGCAACTTCCTTATGCAAAAAGTATATGGAATAAGCGGTGATGCTAAAAGGATTGCACAGAAACAAATTGACATAAAAAACAATTTGTTCACCTCGGTACAGCAGCCTATAAGACTTGAAAACTGGATAAATAGTGAAATTCAGTCGAATCATTTGTATGGTAGCAAAGAATATGGAATACATTACCTATATAATGATGGGTGTAATGTCATAATTGGCGATATGAATGATCCTTTAAAAGGTAATCATTTAGATTTTTGCAATTGGGTGGGTATTGACTTATCATCAAATGCAGATCCAAAAACCAATATAATTATTGGGTATAATAAAATTGACAACCATACTTATGCAACTGGCATTTGTGTCAGTGAATTTGGTCTTCCATCGGCAGGAAGTAGTTATTCAAGACTTTCAATTGCCAATAATATAATGAATAATATCGGAAATGGCATAAAAATTAATAATGTGGCAGGATGGAATACAGATTACAGTGGTTTGGGGCCAAGGCCGCATCAGGGAATTTTAGATAACAAAACTGTCATAGAAAATAATGTAATAAACTATGTTACTACTTCAGACCCAAATTATCGAGGAATTCAAACAACTAGATCAAATAGGCTTAACATACTAAGCAATATTGTTATAAGTGACAATAAAAATGATTGGAGAAATTGCAGTATTTTGGCAGACGAAGCATTTTTTACAAGTATATACAAAAATACATGCCAAGGCGGTTTAGGAATTTGGCTAGGTGGTGATATGTCTATTTCAAATGCTTATTGTAATGATGTTTCCAATTCCTCAATTGGCATTTTTTTAAATTATGAATACCTTAGAAGTTCAGGAAGTACTCATGGAATTCCATTTACACAGTCCAGAGATAATAAATTTGGCTCAACAAGTGGAATTGATATTAAATTATACCAAACCAACACCGATTTTAACCAATGGATTTTTTCTTCTACAATACCAAATATAGATTATACAAATGCAACAGGCCCCTTTCCTTTAAATATTGATGCAGGCGTTGGGTCTGATGTATGTATTGATTTTATAAATACTGAAAAGTCAATAGAGGATAAATCGAAAAAACCATATTCAAATTATAATACTTTACAGGGAACAAGCTCGATAAATCCAATTAATTCTTCAAAATTTAATCCTGTTGAGTTGTTTAAATATAGACTAAAGAATGCTAAAGATAGTTTAAACTTTAAAACTGGAATATTAGATTTTCCAAGTGAAATTGCCATTATAGAAGATTTATTTCTTCAAAAACGTTTTGATTCAGCCTTGTTTTTAATGATTGGGAGCAAACCTTTAAATTCTTTAGAAAGAGAAGTTTTATTAGTTTACAATATGATAGCTAATAAAATGATTCAAAAAGAAAGAAAACTTAGAAAAGGGGAAATTGACACCCTTTTATTCATTGCACATAAAAACCAATTTACTCAAAGTGCAGCTGCACCGATGGCTAGAATCCTTCTTAAACAAGAATTGCATATAGATATTTACGATAGTTTAGAATATTTTCCAAATATTAGTGGAAAGGTATGGCAAAACTGCAATGAAAGCCTAGTGGGGGGGGTAATTGTAAAATTATTAACAAATTCAGGCATTGAGACAGGACATTTAACTTACACCGATTCAATGGGTAATTTCAACTTCAAAATGCAGGATTTACAGTTTTTAAATGCCAAATCAACGTACAAATTTAAATGTATCTTACCAGATAGTTCAATTGCAAGTTGTATGTCTAAAACGCTAGGCGAATTTACAAACATGAAAGAACTAAATTTGAATTGTAATGCAATATTAGGAAAGAAAGTATTAACAGAAAATATTCTGAAAAATTCTGATTTTGTGGAAACCATAGTATATCCTAATCCTAGTTCAGGCTTATTTACCATTGAATGCGAAGAAAATTCTGAAATAAGAGTATACAATTTATTAGGTAAATTGGTATACTCTAACTTGCATTCATCAAAGTCTGAGATTAATCTTGGCAAATTACCTAAAGGCATATATATCTTGGAAGCAAGGAATAATAATTCAAAAACTTTTAAGTTGATTATTGAGTAAGTATGTTTATCATTTACATGAGGCTTTTACATTTTTTTCTATTGCTTTGGGCTTCAATTTATAAAGTTGAAGCCCAAACCTTTATTTGGGAATCCAATCCTCAAACTTGCGATATACCTTATGTTAAAATAAAAGAAACCCTTGTGGGCGAATTCTTTATAATAGGTAACAACAATTGCAGCGTTAACTGTTTTAAACTAAATAAATATGGCAACCTAGTTTGGGAAACATTTCCAAAAACATTTTCTATAGGCTTAACTGATTTTATTTCTTATGATGAAGACAAAACATTTTATGTGATTGGTTTCGGAAACCCTGACTTTTCAAGTAGCTTGCTTTTTAAAACTTCTATAAATGGAATTATAAATTTTGAAAGTCAAATTTCCTTCCTAAGATATTTCCCACTCAGCTTTAACAACAAATTATATAAAAATAAAATAGTTACTTGTGGATATAATTTTTATCCTTATCCTAAAATTAGTCCAATTATAGAGTATAGGGGATTAAATGGCGATACATTAGGTAAAACAGAAATGATGGGTGGCCATTACCGGCGCGCACAGCGAATTTTTTCATTAAAAGATAAGCCTGGATTCCTTGTTTTTTGTGGAGATAAAGCTTGGACATTATTAACTATAATTCAAACTGATTCCTTTGGTAATGAGGAAATAGCAAAAACATACGGCTCAGGAGAAAATGGTTACCAAACAGACTTTCATGATTTAATGGAAAAGAATTACAGTTATTATTTATTAGCTGGTTTAAATTTCAATAAAAGTAGTTCAGGTTTTGAAAGAGGTACTTATATATATAAATTTAATGAAAAAGGGGATTCTATGGGATTAAAATTTATTGAATTAAATCCAACATTAAAGGCTATTGCACCTACCCAAGATAATGGTTTTATTATAGCAGGTGATGTACTTATAAAGTTAGATAGTAATTATCAAGAAGAGTGGCGGGAAGTGTTTAAAAAAAACGTAAGAATAACCAGTGTGGGGCAATCTTTTGATGGTGGATATTATGGCTCAGGAAGTTATTTTGATGAAACCATAAATAGAAATAAAACATTCATTTTCAAAACAGATTCAAAAGGCAAAATTGATCAATCTCAGTATAATCCCAAATTTCTTGTTTACCCAAACCCATTTAGTGATAAGATAAATTTTGAGCTACCCTTTGGCAAAAAACATTTTATGGTTTTATATGATTTACAAGGTAAAAAATGCAGAGAAGCAGAGGCCATTGGTAGTACTTATTTAATTTTAGAAAATTTACCCAAAGGAGTATATCTGCTTCATTTATTGGATGAAAATAAAAATCCAATACAAGTTAAAAAGATGTTGAAAATGGAATAGAAAGAATCAAAAACGCCTTTAAAAACTGGCGTTTTCTGAGTGTAACAGAAGAATTTCAATCTCATACATGTGATTCATAATCTTGAAAGGGGATTTGTGGTGGAGGGGAGATTTTTTTGTTAAGGTGTTTAATCGTTTATGCGTTTAATTGTTTATATGTTTAATTGTTTGGGAGTTGGTTGGTTTGGAGGTTTGGTATAGCTTAAAAACCATGCTCTATAAATGTTGAACACCGAATGCTGAATTTCGAATGTTGAAGGGAAATAGCAATAACTTTGATTTATCATTTCACCAACTTAAAATATAACCGTTAAACCTTTTTATCTTGAAATCATCCAAACAATTCGCACCTTTGAACGCTATTTATGTACATGAATTTGAGAACGATTTTTTATTTGGCCTTTGGCATATTCTTATTTCTGCCCTTTTTTGGTTCGGCCCAAACCTTTGATTTATCTGGTAAAGTATTTGAAAAAGAGAATCTTCAGCCTGTAATTGGTGCCAGCATTACGCTTAAAAAAGATGGCAAAACTATTGGAGGTTCTGCTAGTGATGAAAAGGGGTTTTTCCAAATTAAAAAGCTTCTAGCCGATACGTATCAGATAAGTTTTAGTTATGTAGGATTAAAAACCAAGACGCAGCAAGTAATCGTTGGTTCAGACCGATATATGGGAGCGGTGTTTTTGGAAAAGAATACCAATGCCTTGGAAGAATTAAAGATTGAGGCCACACAAATTAGGGTGGAGCAAAAGGGCGATACTACCAGCATAAATGCAGCGGCTTATAAAGTTAATCCGGATGCTACGGCGGAAGATTTGGTGAAGAAAATGCCGGGTATTACCATAGAAAATGGAACGGTAAAAGCACAAGGCGAAGATGTGAAGAAAATTTTAGTAGATGGCAAAGAGTTTTTTGGCGATGATGCTAATATGGCGCTTAAAAATTTGCCTGCCGAAATTATTGATAAGGTGCAAATTTTTAATAGGGCGGGCGATCAAGCGCAGTTTACGGGTTTTAATGATGGCAATACAGATAAAACCATGAATATTACGACCAAAACAGGCAGAAATAATGGAACTTTTGGGAAGCTTTATGCTGGTTATGGAACCAATGATAGGTACCAAGCGGGTGGTAATATGAATTTTTTTAATGGTGATAGAAGAATAACCATTTTGGGATTATCTAATAATATTAATCAGCAAAATTTTTCGATGCAAGATTTGTTTGGTGGCTCGGCTGGCGGTGGCAGAATGCCTATGGGTGGCAGAGGTGGTCCGCGTGGGGGCGGTATGGGTGGAGGCATGAGCGATTTTATGGTTGGACAGCAAAATGGGGTGAGCACTACTCAATCTATTGGTTTAAATTATGCCGACAAATGGGGTGCTAAAACCAGTGTGAGCGGGAGTTACTTTTTTAATAGCAGCAGCACTGTTACTAACCAATTAACCAATAGGCAATATTTAATTAATGAAGAAACTAGGCAGCTTTATAAAGACAGTACCAGCAGCGAAACCAATAATTTTAACAACAGGTTTAACTTACGATTAGAGCATACTTTCGATTCTTCGCATGCCATTATTTATACGCCAAAATTGAGTTTTCAGAGCAATGAAAATAGCAGTAATCAATTAGCAGAAAATTATTTAAATGATACCTTAAAATTAAATAGTAACCTTACCACTAAAAACCCCATAAACACCGGCTTTAACGTGAGTAATAATTTATTATACAGATATAAATTTGAGAAGCCTGGACGAACAATTAGTTTAAATGTGATTCATGATATAAACCGCAGAAATGGCGATACCAAACAAATTTCTGATATTAACGCCATAGATTCTGCAGGTAGATACAATAACTCTATTATTAGGCAGCAGAGTTTAACGTATAGTAATAGTAATAACTACAATGCTAATCTAACCTATACCGAGAACATTACAGATAGCATGCAATTACAACTTAGTTATAACCCTATTATAAATCATAATTTAGCAGAAAGAGCCACCAATAGATTTGATACATCTAATGGCGAATACTCGCGTATAGATACCTTATTGAGCAATAACTTTGATAATACTATTACTACCCACAGAGCTAATATTAGCATTAATATAAACAAAGCTAAGTGGAGATTTAATGCAGGTATAACTCAGCAATACCTTACCATTGCTAGCTTGCAGAGCTTTCCTCAAACAAGATCGTTTGAAAAGAGTTATCAGAATTTATTACCAAACTTAAACTATACATACAATTTTAGTAATGCTAAAACCTTTAGGTTTTTTTACCGAACCAATACCAATAATCCAAGTGTTACGCAATTACAAAACGTAATAGATAATACTAACCCTATTATGTTATCGGCAGGTAATCCAAACTTAAAGCAAGAGTTTTCGCAAACTTTTTTAACGCGTTATGGTAGTAATAATTGGCATAATTCTCAAAGCTTTTTTGTGTTTGCCATGGTTACTTTTACCAACGATTATATTGCCAATAGTACTTTTACCGCCACCAGAGACTCTATTCTAGATAACGGAATGATGTTGAGTAGAGGTGCCCAAATTGCTCGTCCGGTTAACTTGAACGGTAATGTTAATGCTCGCAGTTTTATTACTTACGGCATTCCGGTAAAGGCATTAAAAAGCAATGTTAACCTGAACCTAGGTCTTAACTACAGCAAAGTGCCAGGTCTAGTAAATCAATTACAAAATTTTGCCAATACGTTTAATATAAACACAGGTGTAGTTATAGGAAGTAATATAAGCGAGCAGGTAGATTTTACATTGAGTCATACCAGCAACATAAACTTTGTAGAGAACACCGTATTATCTTCTCAAAACAGCAATTTCTTTATCAATACCAGCAATGTAAAACTTAACATCATGCCAACTGCTTCGTGGGTGATAAATTCAGAACTAAATTACACAGATTTTAGAGGATTAGGAAGCGATTTTAACCAAAGTTTTTTCTTATGGAATGCAGGTGTAGCCTACAAGTTTATGAAAAAACGTATGGCAGAAGTTAAACTATCTGTTTTTGATTTGCTGAACCAAAATAATAATATCAATCGTTCTGTTACCGAAACGTACATAGAAGATACTCGCGCCAATGTGTTGAACCGATATTTTATGGTAACCTTTACATACAATATTAGGAAGTTTAAATCGCTTCCGGAGAGAAAGTAAGAGTTAAGAGAAAGAGAAGGAAGAAGAGGAAGGGAGAGAGAAAGAGAAAGAGAAGGAAGAAGAGGAAGGAAGAGAGAAAGAGAAAGAGAAAGAGAAAGAGATTTTAGGGGGAGCTGGAGTGAATGAAATGTGCTATAATTTGAAAAGATAGTACTATAAGTCAATTGTAGGGCTTTTTAAATTTGTTATACAAACAAAACAAACATGTTATGACAAATTTAATTAGCAGACCAGTACTTAAAGAAAAGTACGAAAATTACATTAATGGTAAATGGGTAGGACCTACTACAGGTCAGTATTTTGAGGTATTATCTCCCGTAGATGGAAAGCTTATGTCGAAGGCCGCACATTCGGCTAAATTGGACATTGAGATGGCGGTAAACGCTGCGTATGATGCCTTTTCTAGTTGGGGTACAACTTCTGCCACCGAACGAAGCATTATTCTAAATAAGATAGCCGATAGAATGGAAGCTAATCTTGAGTTATTAGCTGCTGTAGAAACCCTTGATAATGGTAAAGCAATTAGAGAGACATTAGCAGCAGATTTACCTTTAGCAATAGATCATTTTAGGTATTTTGCTGGCGTTATAAGAGCAGAAGAAGGCTCAATAAGCGAATTAGATAAAGATACTGTTTCTATTATTATGCATGAACCAATTGGTGTAGTTGCACAGATTATTCCTTGGAATTTTCCCATATTAATGGCCGTTTGGAAATTAGCTCCAGCTTTAGCAGCAGGAAATTGTGTGGTATTAAAACCTGCCGAAAGTACTCCCATATCTATTATGGTATTAATGGAGATTATTGGCGATTTAATTCCAGCTGGAGTGGTGAATGTGGTAAATGGATTTGGCGCAGAGCTTGGAAGAACTTTGGTTACTAATCCAAAGGTTAGTAAAGCTGCCTTTACAGGTTCTACCGCTACCGGAAGAATGGTAATGCAATATGCTACCGAAAATATTATTCCTGTAACGTTAGAATTAGGCGGTAAATCACCTAATATTTTCTTTCCATCTGTAATGGATGCCGATGATGAATTTTTAGATAAGGCATTAGAGGGCGTTGCACTTTTTGCCCTTAATCAGGGTGAGGTTTGTACTTGTCCTTCACGATTGTTGGTACATGAATCTATATTCGAAAGATTTATAGAAAAAGTAATTGCTAGGGTTAAAGCAATTAAAACAGGTAATCCGTTCGACCCAACTGTTATGATGGGCGCGCAGGCATCGCAAATTCAAAAGGATAAGATTTTATCTTATATAGAACTAGGAAAACAAGAAGGTGCAGAATTATTATGTGGCGGAGAGGTAAATCATTTAGGTGGCGATTTAGAAGGTGGATATTACATACAACCAACCTTGTTTAAAGGCCATAATAAAATGCGTATTTTCCAAGAAGAAATATTTGGTCCGGTACTAGCAGTAACTACCTTTAAAACAACCGAGGAGGCCATAGAAATTGCAAACGATACTATGTATGGTTTAGGAGCAGGTGTATGGACAAGAGATGCTCATGAGTTATACCAAGTACCAAGAGCTATTAAAGCTGGTAGAGTTTGGGTGAACCAATACCACGCATATCCTGCTGGTGCGCCATTTGGAGGGTATAAGCAATCGGGTATTGGAAGAGAAAATCACAAAATGATGTTAGGTCATTACCGCCAATCTAAGAATATGCTTATTTCTTATAACAAAAATAAATTAGGCTTCTTTTAGTAATAAAGTAGAGTTAGCTGCGGTGCTAAACATCCGCAGCTAACTTTTATTGTATTATCAATTTAGTTGATCCCACCTTATTTATCCCAATTATTATATGCAAACCATTAAACGAATTAGTGCTACCCAAGAGGCAATAGAGCTTATAAAAAAAGTAGCAGAGAAACATGGAGAACTGATGTTCTATCAAGCTGGTGGCTGTTGCGAAGGAACCCAACCACAATGCTTTGTTAAAGATTCCTTTTATTTAAGATACGCAGATGTGTGTATTGGAAAAATTTTAGATTATGAATTTTGGGTAGATAAAGACCTTTTTATCTATTGGCAACACGCTCATTTTACTTTAGATGTAAGTCATGGTTTTGGTCCGGGAGGCTTCTCTTTAGAAACACCCTTTGGTAAAACGTTTAAGGTAAATTACAGATTGTTTAGTGAAGAAGAATTGGCCAATCTAGAGCCTGTAAAATTAAATGAATAATACCTATTTAATATTCCTGCACATTCATTAATTGATATTGTTTAGGGGTAACGCCTTCATGTTTCTTAAACAGACGGATGAAATAATTGCAATCTTCGAACCCTGTGGCATAAGATACTTCCGACACATTAATTCTAGGATTGGAAAGCATTTTTTTGGCGTAGTTTATTTTTTCTGTAAGTATAAATTCAATTGGGCTCATGCCTAATTCCCTTTTAAAATACCGATAAAAGGAACTCGTGCTCATACAAGCTTTTTCGCTTAAATCTCTCAAGTTTATTCGCTCTCTGAAGTTTGTTTTTATGTATTCTATTGCTGGGTTTATGGGACTATTAAACCTATCTAATTTTAGACTATTTACTACTTGGGTAGTTTGTGTTTGAACCAATCTAATGATAAGTTCTTGAAGCGCTAAATCTGCAATTACATCTTTAGTTAACGAACTGCTCATACATTCTTTAATTAACTTATTTATAATTCCGGCGAGCTCTGTATTATTATAAAAGAAGTAGTTTTCTTGGTTCAGACTCCAACAATTTTTTTCTCCTAGTTTTGGGTATTTTTCGTTTAAAAAATCAAGTGTATTTACTATTATTTGATGATCTATTGCCAAGGCAATGCATTGAGTAGGTGTTTCTTTACTTGCTTCTGGAAAATCAATTTTCATCTCCACGTTTCTAGGAACAATAACTGTTTCACCGGGTACATATTCAAAGCTTGGGTCGTCGAATAAGTGCATATGTTTTTTACCTCTTAGCATACTAGTTACTACCAAGTCGTTAAACTTTAGAGGCACTAATTCAGATTTTTGATAGGTTTCAAAAATGTTGAGTTCACAATTTTCCAAGGAGAAAAAGACCCTGTTTTCCACCAATGTGTTTAATGCTTTTTCTTCACTTAATTCGGGTGCGTTGAGTAGAGATTTTCTTGGCATGGTTAAGTTTTTTCATGGCCAATGTAAATTTTTTGGATCAAAAAAAAAATGAGCTAAAACGAGTTTACCAGAATCCTTAACCTAGGCTTTACAAACAAGTCTTGTTTTGGTAATATAGGCTTTACCTTTTCTTAGCATAGTGCAATCAACTTGCGGGGGTAAACTTTATACCAATTAAAAATGATACGTTTATTCAAGAAGAAAACGCTAATGCTGGCAGCGGCATTAGGTTTTACGGGTTTTTTGCAGGCCCAAATCAACATGCAATTTGTGGGCAGATTCTCCACAGGTTTTTATGATAAAGCTGCTGCAGAAATTACCGCTTACGATGCGGCCAGTAAACGACTATTTATAACTAATGGTCCGGATACAAGCATAAAAATTGTAAACGTTAGCAATCCGGCTAATCCAGTTCTTGTTAGTTCTATTAGCATTAAACCTTATGGTATAGACCTAACTTCGGTGGCAGTTAAAAACGGAGTAGTTGCCATTACCGTTATCGATTCTTTAGGCAAAACCGAGAATGGTAAAGTGGTATTTTTAGACGTAAATGGTAACTACTTAAACCAAGTAGATGTGGGTCCGAACCCAGACATGTTAACCTATACGCCTGATGGAAAAAAGATATTAGTAGCCAACGAGGGCGAGCCAAACGATGGGTATACCATAGACCCAGAGGGTTCTGTTTCTATTATAGATGTATCAGGTGGTATTTCCGGTTTGAACCAATCGAATGTTCAACGTGCAGGTTTTACTCAGTTTAATAATACGGCTATCGATTATAGAATTAAGATTACGGGAAGAATACAATCTGGAGGTAACTTTTTACGTAATTCTACCATTGCGGAAGATTTAGAACCTGAGTATATTGCAGTTTCTGAAGATGGAAACACCGCTTGGGTTACCTGCCAAGAAAACAATTGCTTAGCAGAGTTAAATATTTCTACTGCTACTATTACAAGATTAATTCCTCTTGGATTTAAAAATCATAATTTACCTGGTAATGGCTTAGATGCATCCGACCAAGGTGGTGTGGTAAATATTACTAATCGTCCGGTTTTTGGTATGTACCAGCCAGATGCTATTGCTGCATATAAGGTTGGTTCAAACCATTTTTTAGTAACCGCTAACGAAGGAGATGCCCGCGCAGATTGGGGTGCAGCCAATGTAGAAGATGTAAGATTTGGTAACAGCAGCTACCAATTAGATACTACCAAATTTGGTGGCGCAGCGGCTGTAGCTGCTTTAAAAGCAAACTCTGTATTAGGACGATTAAACGTTTCTAATAAATACGGAGATTTTAACAATGATGGTTTATTTGATAGTATCTTCTGTTTTGGTGCTAGATCTTTTTCTATTTGGAATGGAACTACCGGCGAGTTAGTTTGGGATAGCAAAGACGAATTTGAACAAAGAGTTTTATCTATGTTTCCTACACATTTTAATGTTAGCAGTACCAACAATACATTAAAAAACAGAAGCGATGATAAGGGTCCGGAGCCAGAAGCTTTAACTGTAGGAAAAATACTCGATTCTACTTATGCTTTTATTGGTTTAGAAAGAATGGGTGGAGTAATGATTTACAATATTACCAACCCAGCAAACCCATACTTTGTGCAGTATGTTAATACGCGTATTTTTACTCAATCGCCTGGATTAAATTCTGGTGGTGATTTAGCTCCAGAAGGAATTGTGTTTGTACCGGCTAATCAAAGTCCGAACGGCAAACCTATGTTAGTAGTTTCAAACGAAACCAGCGGAACAGTTGTAATGTTTGAAATTAACAGCAGAAGCGATTTTCAGCTGCAAGTATTACATTCTTCGGATATGGAGAGCAGTGTAAGCGCTACTCAAGATGCTCCTAATTTTGCTGCCATAGTAGATAAGTTAGAAGATGAATATCCAAATACCTTATTGTTATCATCAGGTGATAATGTTTTACCCGGACCATTTTTATCTTCTGGTGAAGATCCATCATTACAAACTCCATTAAGAACTACCGGTGCATCATATTATACCGGTAATGCTAATCAATTGCGCGCTGCTATTGGAAGAGCAGACATTGCCATGATGAACATTATGGGATACAATGCTTCTGCTATGGGTAACCATGAGTTTGATTTGGGTACAACAGAACTAAACGGACAAATTGGAGTAGATATCAGAAATAATGGTGCAGATAAAAGATGGATTGGAGCTCAGTTTCCATTCGTAAGCTGTAACTTAGATTACAGTGCAGATGCTAACTTAAGCTATTTGTATACCAATCAAATTTTAAGAGATACTGCTTTTAGAACCTCAGCTACTATTACTAATAACAACCAAAAGAAAGGGATTGCCCCTTCGGTGGTTATTGAGCGTAACGGACAAAAAATTGGTATCGTTGGAATTACCACTCAAATATTAGCACAAATTAGTTCGCCAGGTGCTACTAGTGTAATTGGCCCTAAGCAAAATGATATGCCAGCTTTGGCTATGATTATGCAGCCTTACATTGATTCATTAAGAGTAAAAGAAGGTATCAATAAAATTATCGTGTTATCTCACTTGCAGCAAATAAACTTAGAGATGAGTTTAGCTCCATTATTAAAAGGAGTAGATATTATTATTGCTGGGGGTAACCACGAATTATTGGCAGATAGTACTGATAGATTAAGAGGCGGACAAAGTGTTTATGGTACCTATCCAATGGTATTGAGCAATTTTGATAATGAGCCATTGTTATTAGTAAACTCAACATCTGAATGGAAATATGTAAATCGTTTGGTAGTAGATTTTGATATAGATGGAAAAATTATTTTATCGTCGTTAAACCCTGCTATTAACGGAGTTTACGCTGCCGATACTGCTATGGTTACTCAGTTGTATGGTAGCTATGCAGCTGGATTTGTTGCAGGCAGTAAAGGACAAATGGTAAGAAGCATTTGTGCAGCTGTTGCCAATGTTATTAACTCTAAAGATGGTAATGTATTAGGTAAATCAAAAGTATTTTTAGAAGGTCGTCGTAACTTTGTTAGAACCGAAGAAACCAATTTAGGTAATGTATCTTCTGATGCTAACTTGTGGTATGCGCAACAATACGATCCGGAGGTAAAAATATCTATTAAGAACGGTGGTGGTATTCGCTCGGCAATAGGCTTTGTAAATGCAGTAGGTAATAATGTAACCCTCGAGCCTAATCAGGCTAATGCTGGAGCAGGCAAACAAGCAGGTGATATCTCGCAATTAGACATAGAGAACTCATTACGTTTTAATAACAGATTAGTTATTTTAAGTGCTAATGCAGCCGGTATAAAAAGATTAATAGAGCATGGTATTTCTACAACTCGTCCGGGTGCTACACCTGGACAGTTTCCTCAAATAGGTGGATTAGCTTTTAGTTACGATACTACTTTAGCAACAGGTTCTAAACTACGTTCTTTGGTTACCATAGATGCAAATGGAAACAGAGTTGATACCTTAGTTAGAAACGGTGTTTTATATGGAGATACTTCTAAAGTTTATAAATTAGTTACCTTAAACTTTTTGGCCAATCCATCAGGAGCAGGTTCTCCAATTGGTGGTGATGGTTATCCATTCCCATCTAATACGTTTAACCGTGTAGATTTGGATACAGCTGTTAAGACTTCTGGTACCGCAACTTTTGCTGCTATTGGTAGCGAGCAAGATGCCTTTGCAGAGTTTTTGCAAAACAAACATGCAACTGCACAAACAGCCTATTCTGTTAGAGATACTAACTTATTTGGCGATAGAAGAATTCAGTTGTTAAACGCTAGACCAGATGCTATATTCCCAGAAACCAATCCAGCTAGAACTATTTTAGCTGCTAGAAACACAACGCCAAATCAATTAGTACGTGTGCGCGGTGTGGTAAGCAGAGCTTGGGGTAGGTTTATTTACATCCAAGATGCAACAGGCGGTATTGGCGTTAGACAAAGCAGCGGTGCCATGGTTGATGCTATTGCAGCAGGTAACTTAGTTAAAGGAGATAGCGTTGAGGTAATTGGTTTACGTAATGAGTTTAATAACTATGCCCAAATTCAGTTGAATTCTGGTGCTTATACAGGAGCTAATACAGTTATAAAATTAGGTTCAAACAGAACCATTGTTCCGCAAGTTGTTACTATTAAACAACTGTTGGCAAATGCCGAGCAGTTCGAAAGTGTTTTGGTAAGAATTAGTGGTTTGCGCACTAATGCTACGGGTAATTTTGCAGCCAGCACCAATTATACCATTTGGGATGGAACTACCGTTGGAGATACTACTTTATTGCGTGTAATTGCGGCGGCAGATACGGAAATAGAGGATGCACCAGCTTTGGCTATACCTAATGATACCTT
>JAKRSG010000137.1 GCA_022402405.1 Bacteroidia bacterium
CCATAAAAACTAATAGCCATGCCAGTATTTAACCAAGCAAAGAGAGATAAAACGCCCGCTTTGTTGAAGCTGTAAATACTTAAATAAACATGCGAAGCCACGATAAAGCTGTGCCAAAATCCTTCATAACTATTACCTAGCAGCATTTTTCCTGATCCTGGTAAAAGAATGCTTGCCAATATATATTTATTGGGATTTTTATAGGTAACTTGTGTGGATATTAATTTATCTAAAATAGAATTGAAATAGGCAGTGTCAAGAGTAGATGAATTCGTTTCTATAAAGGCTTTCAAACTGTCTGTATTTTCGTTTAAGGCAATATATCTGGCAAGTAAATCGGTGGTAAGTTGTTGTTTAATTGGAGCCAAAAGGTGTGATGAGTCCAGTTCAAAACAAATGCTCGCTATTTGGTTCAGAACGGAAGAATCTAAGGAATTTTGTGTGATTAATTTTTGTATGGTTTGAACCAAATCTCTGTGTTTTTCTTGAAGGTATAGGTTGTGTATATATAAGGCAAGAAAGCTATCTGCTTGCTCAAAATGTAAGTACTTTTCAATGCTTTGGTTCGACTCATTATATAATTTTCTGCATGTTAAATTTTTGGCATAAGCATAGGTGAATTCTGCATTAAACAAGTTTTGTGAACTACTAGTAAATCCAGATAAGAAAAAACATATTACAATGGTTAATCGTATCATGGTTGGTCTATAGCCTTGTTATCTGTGTCGGTAATATAATCATCTGTTTTACCATTACAACGTAATAGTCTGTCGGCACCCAAAAATATTCCTAGTAACATGCCATGTTTTTTGATACTTAATTTAGCATAGTGAGAACAACTTGGGTAAAACTGACAATTAGAGCCATCTTGGGAAGAAATGTATTTTTTGTAAAAACCATGCAATCCTGTATGATTATGTTCTATAGGTGGTTTTTGAGTTGTATAAATTAAATCTTTCCTAAGCTCCATTCCTTGCGCCAAAAGCCCATAAGGAATAAAGCAAAAAACGAATAGAAAAGTTCTGAGGTGTCTCATAAAATTAGGTGCAATATAAAAATATTATTCAATTGCTTATGGAGAGAGTTTTACTCGGCAAGAATTAAATTAAGATTAATTTTTTTTAACATTTTACATTTTAATTTTTTTTATAGTTATTGCAAGTAATTAAATAACCGTATGAAAAAACATCTACTATCTAGTTTGTTCTTATTATTTGTTGTTACTGTTTTTGCTCAAGATATTGAGCGTGCCGAGTTTAACGTAGATGAGGCTGTAAATGGCAAATATTATACTTATCCAATGGGAGAAAAGGGAATATTACTCATGTATGAACCCAAAGGAAAGCAGAAAATTAAAGATCATGGATTACAATTAAAAAAGTTAAATACCAATTTTAAAGAGGTGGGTAAAAGTACTTTTACCCCTCCAAAAGGTTTTAGTTTAGTTGATGTAGTTTCTGATACCTCTAATTTGTATGTATTTTATAAAGCAAAAGGTGTAGTTTTTAAGAAATTTGCTGTTATCAAAATAGATAAAAACACGTTAAAAACAACCCAATATAACGGAGAGCATCCTAAGCATTTAGAGTTTGAGAATATTCAGGTTTTAAATGGTGTGGTTTATATGGGTATGACTGCCGGTCCAAATCCTAATACCTCTATAGCCATAGCCTGTTTGTCTATGCCATTATGTTTTATTCCTTACTTTTTGTACAATCCAAAATATTACACGCTCATAGTAGCAGTAGATTTTAACAAGAAAGTGCCTCAAAGAAAAGATTATGAATTAGGTGGTGGTAAAAACATGACTGTTGGTTTTTATGATATAACTAAAAACGATTCATTAGACAGATTAGATATGTTCTTGTATATGCAAGGGAAGAAAATATCACGTGATATGGTACGTGAAATTAATCATGGTAAACTGGATAAGGAAAAGATAGTTAAATTTAGTAGTGGTAAAGAAATCCAATCTGGTAAGGCATTTAGTGTTTCACCTACTCAAAAAATAATGATAGGAGAGTACAAGAATAAATCTAAAGATAGAAAAGAAAGAAAAGCAAATGCTAAATCGGCGCCAGGAGGTATATTCATTGGTTCAATGGAAGATGGCAAGCAAACTTTTATGAAGTTGGTGCCGTTTTCATCATTTAAAAACTTTACTATTAGTATTCCAAAAACAGAAAAGCAAGAGAAGAAAACAAGTGCTAAAAGAAAAGCGGCACAGGATAAATATTTGCAAGGAATAATATCCTTTACCTTCCATGATTTATTGATTAGGGAAGATGAAATATTGGTATTTGCAGAGCCTTATTATCCAACTTACCACACAGAAACAAGAGTAGTAGTTAATGCTAATGGAACTACCTCTACTCAAACCTATCAAGTTTTA
>JAKRSG010000138.1 GCA_022402405.1 Bacteroidia bacterium
ACTACCTACGACGGTTTAGTCCCGCAAAATTGCGGGAGTGGTTTCAGCCTATCACCCATCTCTCCGGGCCTAGCTGAATTTACCTTTCTTAATAATGCCATCACTGGCTTGTTAGAAAGGACTGCAAATCTATGATTCTTCATGTAATTAGCAATTCCTTTTTTGTTTTTTTTTGGCTGAACCCATTTTTTTTTAAACAAATAAAAATGTTAAAAATCTAATTTGCACATTATGAGTTTTTTAGATTAATATGACAATTTTATGCATATTTTATTGCATCAAAAACATATTAAAATTGGTCTAAATGTTGTTGTATTGACTAATCAAAATCCCCTTATTATGGCTAAAGAACTTCCGCACAACTACAAAATTAGAGACCTAAAAATATTTGGGTCAACCGAGTGGCTCGCCAACAATGAGAAAAAATACCGTCAGGTTTTTGATGAGGCAGAATGCAGCTTTATTTACTGCGAATTGTCGTTTTTTAATAAACTCTTTGATGAGCAAGATTGGTCGGCACGCATTAGCTTTAAATGTGTAAATGATGAATCAGGAGCCGAGATTTGCAATCTCAGCGCCGATAGAAGTATAACCAAAGATGAAAATATCGTATTTATCCGCGAAGGTTGGGGCGTTAAAAATCCGGGCAACTACTGGAAAAAGGGCATTTACCGCTGGGAAGCTTGGATCGACAATGAATTTGTGGCCGAAAAGGTGTTTTATATTATCGATATCGGAATTGTTTCTGAGACAGTAAATCCTTTCTTTAAAATTAATAAGGTAAAGTTGTATGAAGGTCCGGAAGCAAATTTACTAAGTGCCGACCGTAAATATTATTCGGTATTTAGCAGCGAAGAAACTCGTTATGTTTGGTTAGAATTAGAGTTAGAGAATCTAGTTAGCAACACTGCTATTTGGCCATGCGAATTGCAGTTTTATTTTAATACTCATACTGGTCAGTTAAAAGGCGCCATAGATAAATTGTTTTTTGTAGAAACAGCCAATAAAACCTTTGAATGCACTGTTGGATGGGGCAATCAACTCAAAGGTACTTGGGGTATTGATGCCTACTCTATCAGCGTGCTTTTTATGGATCAAATTATTGCCACTATTCCTTTTGAAGTAGGCTTAAATTTTGTGGAAGAAGCCAGACCAATTCTGTTAAAACCAAAGGTAAAAGAATTAGCTAAGGCCGAACCAATGGATAAAAGCATGGAGAAGTTGATGGGCGAGTTGGATGCTTTGATAGGCTTGGATGAAATAAAGAAAAAGGTTAGAGAATATACTACCTATTTAAACTTCTTAAAGATACGAAAAGAAAAGGGATTTGATGATAACGAAAGAATAAACCTGCATGCCGTTTTTACTGGAAATCCAGGAACCGGAAAAACAACTGTAGCCAATATGCTTGGTATGATTTATCATGAGATGGGCTTACTAAGTAAGGGTCATGTTATGGAGGTAGATCGAAGCGATTTGGTGGCAGAGTATATCGGACAAACAGCGCCAAAAACGAAGGAAGCGATTAAGAAAGCCAGAGGAGGAATACTGTTTGTTGACGAAGCTTATGCATTGGCCAGAAAGAACGACGACTCTAAAGATTTTGGTAAAGAAGCCATCGAGATATTGCTTAAAGAAATGAGCGATGGGGAAGGAGATATTGCCATTATAGTGGCTGGTTATCCAAATGAGATGAATAATTTCTTGGAGTCTAATCCAGGAATGAGGTCTAGGTTCAGCATGTTCTATGACTTTGTGGATTATATACCGCAAGAGTTGATGCAGATTGCGCGTTTTACCATGCAAAAGCGTGGTGTAACATTGAGCGAAACAGCGGAAGAATATCTGTACAAAAAGTTAGTGGATGCCTACAGAAATCGCGATGCTATGTTTGGTAATGCCAGGTATGTAAATACGCTGATTGATGAAAGCAAAATGAATATGGGCTTAAGAATCATGCAAAGTTCTAACCCGGCAGCTCTTACCAATGAAGAGCTTTCTACCATTCAAAGTCCAGATATAGAAAGAATATTTGAAGGCAAGAAAAAGGGTGTGGCAGATATTCCTATTGATGAAGATTTATTGAAGCAAGCACTAAATACTTTGCATCATTTGATTGGCTTAGAGTCGGTAAAAAATGAAATTGATGAATTGGTAAAACTTGTGCGTTTTTATAGAGAAATAGGTAAAGATGTTCGTCAGAGCTTCTCTTTACATGCCGTATTTACGGGCAATCCTGGAACTGGAAAAACAACAGTGGCGCGCATCTTGGCTCAGATCTACAAAGCCCTAGGCATCTTAGAAAGAGGTAACTTAGTGGAATGCGATCGTCAGGCTTTAGTAGGCGGATTA
>JAKRSG010000139.1 GCA_022402405.1 Bacteroidia bacterium
AATTAAATTTGCACCAACTAAACCAAGGTTTTTAATACCTAATGCATAAATAAATTGTCCAAGATTACAGTTCTTTGAGTTATTAATGCCTTCAATAATATTGTTTACAGCTTTCTCTTGTAATACAATCTTTTTTAAATTTGTTAATTTTAGAATATCTGTATTATGCTTGTCAAAAAAATTTTTGAGCAGAATTTTTTCATTTTCACTATACGATTTCTCTTCATCAATTAAAACATTTACTTTTTCAATTAAGTCGTTTACACATAGTATATTTTTGATTAAATGATTAAAGTTAATCTCTAATGGATAACCGAATTTTTTGAGCATAAAGGAAAGTATGTCACTTATTTTAAAAAAAGTCCCATCAATCTTTTCCTTTATAAAGTTAAATTCTCTTTGTTTTTTAGGCTCCTCAAATTTCGAAATATAATCATTTAATTCTGATTCTGATTTTAGATGTTTAATTTCATCTACTTTTTTTGCAATCTTGAATAAATACAGGACCCTTTGATAATGTATATAAATTTCATTCTCATACTTATACTCATATTCATTTTCAACTTCAAACAATTTTGTAAGTCCAATTAGTTTTTCTCTAACCAAATGTAGTTTATAAAAATCTGAAAAATATCTAACAAATTTTCTTTCAAATAATAGTTCAATAATTCCAACTCCTAAGCCATCAATATTCATGGCTTTTCTGCTTACAAAATGTTCTAGTCTGCCAATGAGTTGGGGCTTGCAATGACTGTCGTTTGGACAATAATGAATAGCCTCGCCTTCTTTACGAAGGAGCTCGGTGCCACATTCCGGACAAGCCTGAATGTATTGAATTTTTTTTGCAAATAGGTCGCGTTTTTCGGTGTTTATTGAGGTGATTTTAGGGATGATTTCTCCACCTTTTTCAACATAAACCCAATCCATATCATGTAAATCTAAACGAGCCAATTCATCGGCATTATAAAGGCTGGCACGCTTAACGGTGGTGCCTGCCAATTGCACCGGTTTAAGGTTGGCAACAGGAGTAATGGCGCCCGTTCTGCCCACTTGATAACTTACAGATAAGAGTTGAGTAAGGGCAGATTCTGCTTTGTATTTATATGAAATAGCCCATTTCGGAATTTTAGCTGTAAAGCCTAAATCTTCTTGGTGTTTGTACTGATTTACTTTTATAACTACTCCATCAATTTCGTAGCTTAAATGATGACGCTCGGTATCGTATTTTTGTATAAACGCCAACACATCCTCCAAGCTAGCACATTCTTGGTAATGATCGCTAACCTTAAAGCCCCAAGATTCGGCTAGTTTTAGGCTTTCTGCATGCGTTTCGCAGATGTTTTCTTTGGTGTAAACAAAGTATAAAAACGCATCTAAAGAGCGCTTGGCCACTTCTTTACTGTCCTGCATTTTTAAACTACCCGAAGCAAAGTTTCTTGGGTTTTTATACAAGCGTTCGGCAATTTTATCTTCATCTACTCCTTGTTCTAGAAGTTCTTTTTTAAGCGTATTATTTAACCTTTCGAAGGTTTTTTTATGCATAAAAATTTCGCCGCGTATATCAAAACTTGCTGGATAGTTTCCATGTAATTGCTGTGGAATGCTTCGTATAGTTTTAACATTGGCTGTTACATCATCTCCTTGCACACCGTCGCCACGCGTTACAGCTCGTATCATTTTGCCGTTTTCGTAGCTAATGCTAATGGCCAATCCATCAAATTTTAACTCACATACATAGGTAAAATCATCGCCAATAGCCTTGCGTACTCGTTGGTCAAATTCCCTTAATTCGTCGGCAGAGTAGGTGTTACCCAAACTCATCATAGGGTAAGTATGTTTAACTTGCTCAAAGTTTTTAGTCACCTCGCCGCCCACTACCTGCGTAGGAGAATCTGGCTGAACCCACTCCGGATGCAGTTTTTCTATGGCCTCACATTTTTTGAGTAATTGGTCGAAATCGTAATCTGATATACTGGGTTGTGATAATACATAATAAGCATAATTATGTGCTTTTAGCTCATTCACTAAGGCGTTATAAGCATTTTTATCTTCGGGCAAATTCATGCGGCAATTTAATTATGAATTATGAAGTATGAAAGTTGAATTTTGAGCGATAGCGAAATCCCGCCTCCGCGGGAACGAATTAGACAAATACACAAAAGACAAGCATCCACTTTCGCAAATCCCCTTTCGAATTTCGAATTTAGAATCACTGTTGTCCGGGAAAATGCATGAGATTCTTCGCTGACGCTCAGAATGACCCGTTACTCGCTTGTTTTAAAAAGCAGGGGGCTTGGAGGCAGCGAAGCTGCCTCCAAGCCCCCTGCTTTTTAGGTCTAAAATCTTGTCATCCTATGTTTGTGTTCTGTTAATCAAATTTAAATTTAGAATATTTTATTT
>JAKRSG010000140.1 GCA_022402405.1 Bacteroidia bacterium
GTAATCATAGTAATCATCGCACATAGTTGCCAAACGCAATAGTCCCTCAGCCCTATAGACACTAATCTCTACATAAATTCCCCACTCGGTTACGCCAGATATAATTCCATCAAACTCTTCTCCAATAAACTCTTTGATGTACTCTACTTGTTTGTATTTAACAGAAGCCCTTTCGGCATCGGCGGCCTTTACTTCCATTTGAGAAGATTGCTTACACATGGCTTCATAATGAGCTTCGTTGGCACTTTGTCCTTCGTGCAAATACTGAAACAATAATCGGTGCACCATCAAATCTGGGTAACGTCTGATAGGCGAAGTAAAATGAGTATAATGCTCAAATGCCAATCCGTAATGAAGCGATTTCTTGCAGCCATAATAGGCTTTACTCATGGTTCGTATGGCCTGACTCTGAATTAAATTCTGCTCAGGTTTACCTTCCACTTCTTCCAATAAATGATTAAACGATTGCGAAATACTCTTCTGACTTTGCGTTAAAATTTTATGTCCCCAACGAGCAGCAAATATGTTGAACATCCTAATTTTATCCTCATTAGGTTCTTCATGAATACGGTATACAAAGGTTTTCTTTTTATCGCCCTTACCCAAGCCACTAGCATACTCTGCCACTTTTCTATTGGCCAGAAGCATAAACTCCTCTATAAGTTTATGAGCATCTTTTCTGATTTTAACATATAAATCTACCGGCTTAAAATTTTCATCTAACTTAAACTTTACCTCTTGCGTTTCGAAGCTGATAGCGCCCTTTTTAAAACGCTTTTCCTTTAATATTTTAGCTAGTTCATTTAATATATTCAGCTCCTCTGCTAAATCACCTTGCTTTGTTTCTAAGCGCTCCTGAGCTTCCTCATAGGTAAATCTTCTTCTAGAATGAATGATAGTTTTTCCAAACCAAGTATCCAAAACCTCCGCTTTGTTATTCATTTCAACCACCACAGAGAAGGTAAGCTTATCTTCATTCGGCCTGAGCGAACAAACACCATTGCTCAGTTTTTCTGGCAGCATTGGAATGGTTCTATCTACCAAATAAACCGAAGTTGCTCTTCGCAAAGCCTCCTCATCTAACTTACTATTTTCGGGGATATAATGACTCACATCTGCAATATGAATTCCGATTTCATAATGACCATTTGGCAAAGGTTTAAACGACAATGCATCATCAAAATCCTTGGCATCTTCGGGGTCTATAGTAAAGGTTAAAGTATCTCTAAAATCCTTTCTCTTTTTAACTTCCGCAGCAGGAATTTTCAACGAAATTTTATCTGCCTCTTTCTCTACTTCCTCCGGAAAACGATTCGCAAAACCATATTCAATCACAATCGCATTCATCTCCGTTTCATGGTCGCCCGGCCTACCCAACACCTCTACAATTTCACCAAACGGGTTCTCCTCCTCAACCGTCCACTCCGTAATCTTAGCAATGGCTTTATCTCCCTGTTTGGCTGAACCAATTTTTTCTTTAGGAATGAAAATATTGATATGCATTTTTTTATCATCTGGGATCAAAAAAGCATAGTTATAATGCACTTGCACCGTGCCTACAAATTGCGTTTTGGCTCGCTCTAAAACCTCTGTAATTTCGCCGCTAGGTTTGCCATTTATTTCATGAGCAAATAAGCTCACTTTAACCTTATCTCCATTTAAGGCAGTATTCTTAAAATTAGCACCAATAAAGATATCTTCATTACCATCTTCTGGTGTTACATAAGCACTTCCTTGCTGCGTAATATCTACCCTACCCACTACAAATTGATGTACGAACAAGCTCGCATATCTGCCAAAATCTATTTCCTCAATTAACTTTTCTGAAGCTAATTGTTTTAAGGCAAGTAGAATATCATTCTTTCCTTCGGTACTATCAATATCGAGTTTCTTGGCTACCTGCTTGTAGTTTAACACTTTTCTACCAGCATCTGTAAATACACCCAATACCCGTTTTTTTAATTTATCATTCGATTTTTTCGCCATGGTAGTTTTCTCTTATGTTGCAAGGTACCACAAAAGGCACACATGAAAAAAGCTTAACAAATATTTATACTTTATTTCTGAAATTCCTCAATAGCCTTAACAAACGCAGCTGGCACATTTACGGTTTTCTTAATAGCATAATCGTAACATACCATTCCTGTTTTAGCCTCACAAACTAGGCTTTTATCACTCTTGCTGAACCTATAAAGCAAATCAAAACTCCTTACACCGATATCGCTTACTCCTACTTCAATAGTAAGAACATCTCCATAAAAACACTCTTGTTTGTATACAATGGCAGTATCTCCCATGATAACTCCAACGCCAGCTAAATCTTTTTCTGAGTAACCAAACTGCGCAAAAAACTGCATTCGTGCTTCTTGCATCATTTCAAGATACACATGGTTGGCT
>JAKRSG010000015.1 GCA_022402405.1 Bacteroidia bacterium
GCCTTAGATTCATTCAAAAACAGTGAAACTCCACTTTACGTGCATGTTTTTGACACTAAAAGAGATAGTTTAACCTTTGCTAAAATACTTACCAAGAAAGAAGTATCAAACTCAGATTTAATAATCGGTCCGGTGTTAAAAGAAGGCAATGAAATGATGGTGGATTATTGCAAAAAAAATAAAAAGTACCACATCTCTCCTTTTTTAACGCTAACTAAAAGTAATATCAATAATCCATACCTCATTTCAGTTTATCCTGATTTAAATTATTACCCTGAATTTATTCTTCAAGATATTTTGAAAAGTGGCGCAGAAAACCCCATTATATATGTGGCAGTAGGTAAAGAATCTAATGATAAAATTATTGCCAATAAGATAAGCAGCTTAAAATCTAAATATCCAAATTTTACCTTTAAACAGGCTGATATTTCTAAAATATCTGATTGGAGTAAATTGTATAATCCGAGTAAAAGCAATTATTTTATTATAGCTAGTGAAAACGAATTTCAGGTTGGTTCAGCCCTAAAAACGTTGAGCGACACAATGCAATTTACGCAGGTAGAAGTGTATGGATTTAGAAAATGGTTGGAATTTAAAGCCCCAAATATTAACCAATTAGAATTATTGAAAGTTAAGATAATTAGTCCGTTTTATTTTGATTATACCTCTGCCTCCAACAAGGGATTTGTAGCTGCTTATAGAGAGAAATATTTCACCGAACCAGAGGAATATGCGGTTGCGGGATTTGAGCAAGGTTTATTTTTTATTAGGGCGCTCATAAACAATAAAGGAAATTTAGATGCCATTCAAACCCTAGAAGAGCAAAAAATACTCAGTAATTACTACAAAATAAGAGTTAAAGATGGCGCCAAAAGCCTGCAAAATTCAAAACTAAATGTTTTATATTTTGAGGAAGGTGCCTTACTCAGAAAAGATTAAAATAACCAACGGAACAAAATAAATAATCCTCCAGATAATACAATAGAAACAGGCAAAGTAAGTAACCAAGCAATAGCAATACTTTTGATAGTTTTTGCTTGTAGATTTTTAATCCCTTTGCTTGCCACCATAGAACCTGCTATACCAGATGAAAGAACATGCGTGGTACTTACTGGCAAACCTAACCATGTTGAAAACCCAATAGTAGACGCGGCGACTAATTCTGCACTTGCCCCTTGGGCATAAGTAAGATGTTGTTTACCTATCTTTTCTCCGATGGTAGTTACAATTCTTTTCCAACCAACCATAGTACCCAAACCTAAGCTAAGAGAAATCATCAGAACCACCCAAATAGGAGCATATTCGGTAATACTTTTTAAATCATCTACAGACTTCTTTAATTTTTGTTTATTGGCAGTACTTAAACTAAGATTTTTACTTGCTAATAGTTTTTTGACTTCCTTACTCATAAGCACCATGTCTTTTCTCATGCTAGCTTTCTGTTGATTTGGAAGAGTAGCAAGAGTAGCATCTACCTTTAAAATTGAGTCGAAATGAGTTAAATAAGAATTAGCTTTTTCAAAATTTAACTTCTCATCTAAATTTAACTCTTTAGGATCTATTTTAGAAACAATATTTCTAACCTCTGTAACTTGTTCTTTAACATCACTTGTATTTTTATCTAAGTTGATTGTAAAATAACCCGGCACAATGGCTATTAAGATTAACATAACCAATCCAACACCCTTTTGCCCATCATTTGAACCATGAGAGAAACTTACCCCAGTGCATGTTAAAAGTAATATTAATCGTATCCAAAATGGCGGAGGAGCGTTAGTTGCAGGCTCTCTAAATATTTGTTTACTTTTAACTACTTGACGTAATATGTACATCAATAAAATGGCTAAACTAAAACCTAATAACGGAGATAATACCAGCGATAATCCAATATCGCCAGCCTTACTCCAGTTAACAAAACTGAAACCGTTTTCAGGAGCAATAAAAGCAAAGCCTAATCCTACACCTATGATTGAACCAATAAGAGTATGCGAACTAGAGCAAGGAATCCCTAGGTACCAAGTACCTAAATTCCATGCAATAGCTGTTATGAGCAGCGACAAAATGAGTGCAATATTGTGATATATATCGGTATCGAGCAAAAGCTCTGTGGGTAAAAGATTTGTAATACCCATTGCAACAGCAATTCCGCCAGCAAAAACGCCAATGGCATTCCAAATTCCACTCCATATTACAGCCGCCCAAGGCTTTAAGGAGTTGGTGTAAATAACAGTGGCAACAGCGTTGGCAGTGTCGTGAAATCCATTTATAAATTCGAATGCAGCTGCCGCTAACAAACAAACTAATAACAGGATGGTGAGTGAAGTGTCTAATCCAAACATATTATTTTACAATATTAAGTTGTCTGCCCAAGGTTCAATATTATGGAATTGTGAAATAATTGTTAGCACCCAATTTACCTTTTATCAAAAAAAAACGGTTTCATTCGCCTAATGTATTTACTTTCGCCGCATTAAATTTCTATTTTAAAATGAAAAAACTACTCTACACCATGACGGCCTTGTTATTATTTAGTGCCGGATTGAAAGCTGATGAGGGAATGTGGATTCCACTCTTATTAAAGAAGTACAATTATGAAGAGATGAAAGCCAAAGGCTTAAAACTTACAGCTGAGCAATTGTACGATGTAAATAACAGTTCTATGAAAGATGCCATTGTTTGGTTTAATGGCGGCTGTACAGGCGAAATCATCTCTAGTAAAGGATTGGTTTTAACAAATCACCATTGCGGATATGGTGCAATTGCCGAAAAATCTACACCACAAGACAACATTTTAGACAATGGTTTTTGGGCAAAAAATCATGGAGAAGAAAAACCTATTCAAGGAATGTGGGTTTCTATCGTTCAAAAAATTGAAGATGTAAGCGACAAAATTATTCCAGAATTAAAAGGATTAAACGAAAAAGAAAGAGCTACTAAACTTCAATCATTAACAAAACAAATTATCGAAGAAGCTAAAAAAGGTAACAAATTCGAAGTTCAATTGAGAGAAATGTTCAAAGGAAACGCCTATTATTTGTTCACTTTCCAACGTTTTACTGATATTCGTTTAGTGGGTACGCCTCCACAATCAGTTGGTAAATTTGGTGGAGATGCAGACAATTGGATGTGGCCCCGTCATACCGGAGATTTTAGTATGTTCCGTATTTATGCTAATAAAAACAATGAAGCAGCTAACTATGCACCTGATAACATTCCATACGTACCAAAACATTCTTTACCTGTAAATACAAAAGGTGTAAAAGAAGGTGATTTTGCTATGGTTTATGGATTCCCAGGAAGAACAAACAGATACGAATTTTCTCAAGGCATTGAATTAGCTGTAGAAAAAATTAACCCAACCATCGTTAATTTAAGAGATATCCGCTTAAAAGCTTGGAAAGAAGTGATGGAAAAAAATGAAGGTGATAGATTAAAACTTTCTGCCAACTACGCCCAAATTGCTAACTATTGGAAATATTTTATTGGTCAAACCGAACAATTAAAACGTCTTAAAGTATACGATTTCAAAAAAGAAAACGAAGCCAAGTTTGCTGCTTTTGCAAAAGGTAAATCAGAATATGAAAACGTTCTAGCTAATGTAGAAAAGGCATATCAAGCTTATAGACCAATTGCTTTACAAAGAACCTATTTAACAGAAGGAATTTTAGGAGTTTCTATGAATGCTAAAGCCAGCTCTTTAATTGGTTATGCAAGTAACATTGATAAAGATACAACTGTTA
>JAKRSG010000141.1 GCA_022402405.1 Bacteroidia bacterium
CTCAAAGTACCATTATTGTTTACCCCAGAAACAAACAAACTAAACGCATCGTCAAAATCGTAGGTATTGCTAAAGGCTTCTAAATACGCAGCATACCAAGGTTCTTGGTAAAATTGCTCGCGATTTAAGGTACTTAAAAATGTGCTATAATTTACGCAGCTGTTTAAGGCTGTTTTGCCTGCATTGCTCAACAAATAAAGCGACAGTTTAGAAAAGAAATTAATGTCTATTCCCAAGCGCTCATTTATTTCATCTAATACCAAATGGTTTTCATAAAACTGATAGCCTAAAAACAAGCTAGCATCAAACGAAGTTCCCAAAATAATACTTTCGCCCGCACAAATGGTATCGGCTGGGCCAGCATAAGCTAAAGTATTATGCCTTACAAACAAGGTGTCGTGTGCCTCACAGCTTCCTTTAAAGGCAGAGAGAATATAAGTTATAGTATCTGTTGGCGTGGCAATTGGGTTTAGTACGTATGGGTTGTCTAAGTCTGTGGTAGGACTCCAAGTATAATAATCTGCATTGCCCACATAGCCCTGTAATTGCAAGGCACTTGGCCCGAGTGGATTAGAGTAAACACTCGCCGGACTAGCCAAAATAACCGCACCCGGTTGTATGTTTATGGTATCCCAACTGGTATTAGATTCTCCGCACCAACCATATTGCGTAAGGCTAACAGCGTAGGTAAAACCGCCTTGCCAATTAAAATCTGGAAACTCAAAAGAATCGCCATAATGTAAGTTGTACAGTTCCCAATCTGCCCCATAAAAAAAGCGATTTTCATCACCATCTTGGTATTGCGTGGTATCTATTACATGTACATGGTAGGTTGCCTTTTCTGCATTAACCAAACTATAATTATAAGCCTTTACAGTTCCATAACCGCCGCAAGCAAGGGTATCTGCCAAAGCCAAAAGTGCACTTGGTTTTTTGGCCACAAAAAAGTAAACACTTTGCGTGTCTTCTATGCCACAATGGTTTTCTACCTTTACAAATATTTTGTACCAAGCATTTCCGCTATCTATATAATTGCAAAGCGGAAACATTTTTAGACTTGCCTCAGAATAATAGCACTCGCTCGATTCGTTATACCCTTGTGTAAGCTGCATGCCTTCTATGCGCATGCTACCAAAACACACTTCACTAGCCAAACCAAATAGGGTATCTATTCTACACACTTCTAAAGAACGAATGGGGTCATTGAGCGAGGCACTAAAATCTATGAGCAAACATTCGCCCTGACAAATGGTATCGTTTGGAACCCAAATATCTGCTTTGGGTTTTAAAATATTGCTAAAGCCCCATTCTCTGTTGGCTATGCCATGGTCTGGCGTTACTGTATATAAATCGCAAAGTTCTACTGGCGTTTCGCTGCCTGTTAATATGGTATCTGTAAGCAATAAATTAACTATGCTAGGTGCAACACCTTTTATGGCAGAAGCAGCAGTTGGCAATTTAGAAACAAAAAATACATGACGGTCTTGGGTATCTCCCACAATTTTAAAGAACTCTAGGTGGGCTTCGTCTTCTATATGCACATACGCACCTGGGTAAACCATAATACTGGCATACGAACACTTTCTGCCATCGCCAATTACCAGTGTGGCCCCTGCTTTAATAACCAAAGTACCCCAAACATGCAATTCGCTGTTGTTGCTAATTTGCGTAACCGAGTTGCTGTCTAAAATCAGGACGCCCCCGCTCATAACAGATATTTTAGAGGCTTTTGCTCCGCCCCCTGTGCCTTCCATAGCGGCAGAAACAGCGCCCGTACCGCTGCCGTCGCAGGTAGTAATGCTCAGCTGTCCGGTATCTTTGCCACAGCCGGAATATAATACCAGAGAATCTCTGTTTCTTAAATATATCCCATTGCAGATTTGCATGTGGCTGCCATTGGTAATGTTTAACAAGCCGGTGGGCTGCACAATGTCTAATTTATGGCCAAGCGTGGCAGTAATGCCCTCGTTAAAATCAAAAGTCTCATGAATGGTTTCAGAGGTAGAAGGAAAATAGCAGCTTACCAGACAAGGGTCTGTCAGCTCTATTTCAAATTGGCTTAAGCCTGTTGGCAATTGTAATGTCAAAACCCTTGAGGTATCGTTATAGGTTGAGGTAATTTCAGGATTTTTTACAGTCATATCCTGACCTAAAATTCCATCCGGAATAAAAACATCAATTGTTGTTTCAGAATCACAAGCAGAAAACGCACGGTATTTACATTTGCCAATTATTTCATAGAAAAAATCAATATTTTTATTGGCATTAAGGTATGTAGTATCATGATAAATTAGTGATTTTCCATGCTGCATTTTCAATTTTCTGAAATTAAGATTAGATATGCAGGTTCCTGATTTAAAAAATGGATTGGAAGAATAACTAAAAAATATGCTTTTTGCATCAGAAGTAATTTGAATATTGGAATCAGAAAGTCCAAATGGATTTTTATCATTTATTAAAGAATCAGCTTCATTGCTAAAATGATAATTTAGCAATGTGTCATTTTCGTGAGGAAATTCAAATAATTGTGATGTAAATCTCGAATCTAATTTTGTTTTTTTGGGTTCAACAGGATTGTTTTGACAAGGTGTTGGAAGCAATGTTGTTTTAATGATGATAGATTCATAGGAACTTGTATGCTTACTAATTTCAATTTGGCTGTGTTTTGGGGAATTTCCTTGGCAAATATGTGTCTGCCCAGATAATAGTGTTTCGTCAGGGTTGTAATTTAGCCGGGTACTAAAGGTTCCATGTGCATTATCATTTTCAATGTTTACCTCACTTGAACCGGGTATGTCTATATAAGCGAAAATTTTCCAGTTATCTAAATTGTTTTCATCCTTAAAGCAAGGATGGTTCCATTCAAATTTTTTATTGGAATGCTGAATGAAAGTTGATGGATTGTCGTCTGAATTACCATTGCCATTTAATCTGAAAGTATTTACAGCGCTAAATATTGAATTATTCTTTATTCTGTCTGTAATATGGTATTGCGGCATTTTTTTGCCAAAAGGTAAATAATATTGCTTTACTACTTCGATGGTTCTGTTAATGGTTGTTCCATAAGTTAAACCTTTTGTGTACTGAATTTCAAGTTCAATCAAATCATAATTTTCGGATGTTTCAAATTTAAGCACCTTCACTTCCGAGGCTCCTGGATTTGGTTCCAGTTCTCCAAAAACTGAATTATCAGAAGTTATTATATTGTGATGCTTTCCCTTATTTATCTTTCCTCTATTCTCGTAGCCTAAATAACTCGGGTCAAAAATCAGGATGTCTTCTCCACTTGATACTATAAGATTTAAGGCATCGCCATGTTCATGTCCGGTACCTAAAATTCTATGGGCATTTAAGGCTTCATTTTTCTCTGCGTTAACATGCAAATAATGTTGGTTGGAAAGACCGTCTTGCTTGTTTGTTCTAACAATAATATCACCAGAATATAGATTTACACTTTCTTTTGTTTCAAGTCGTTTATCGGTTGGGATGAGCGCCAATAAATAATCGGGAGCCAAATTTAAACCTGTTGCGCCCCGTAATTCCATTTTTTCATAATCATCCGGTTCAAAAGCATCATAGGTGAATCCTTTTTTTAATGCCTTTTTTGTTCTGGCAATGCCAAGGGCACTAAAATTTTCTGATTGCCAGCAATCATCATTAGTTGGCGGAAAAGAATTTGGCATTCTGATTTCATTGTACCATTGGTACAGGTTATCGTAATTCTCATCGTACATGTAGTTTCTGACGCTTTCTGTACCAGAAAAAAGTAATGATTCATCATAGCTTCCTGTATGGTCTTTTCCACCTAAAAACAAATCCCAGGAAATAAAAAACGGAATAGCAGATTCAAAAGCATATTCAAAATAGCTCGGGCCATCTGCAAACGGACCAATTTCACCTTTTTTACTTTGTTGCTTATCATGGTTCCAAAGGCTCCGTGAAATATAAAAATGGGCAGCGTTTGCCCAACGTTTAGGATGTTTTTGCGGCAAAAAAAACATGGCAGTTCTTCCGTGCAATACCACAGCAGCCATACCCGTAGCAGCAGCCGTTAATATTGTGAGATTATTCATTTTACCGTAATTGCCAAGCCAGTTATTTGCCCTGCCATGCAGGCTTTTTGTAAATTCTGCCAGCTCATCTTCAATGTTTTCTATTTGCGTTAAGCTCATGGGGTAGCCGTAATACTCATGCAGGGTTCTCAAATAATCAAATGCCTGAAGATACATGATAAGTTCTTTGGCTCTGTATTGCTGGTTTTCCCAATAAAATGCATTATAAAAGCTTTTAGGGTCGCAGTGCTCTAATATATCTATGGCCTTGTTTTTATATGCCTCTCTTTGCGCGCAGCTTAAGTCGTTCCCATCTTTGTCTATTCCCAGCAAGGCAACAAAGGCGGCACACTTGGCTATTTCTGCATTTTGGTAAACGCCTTTCCATTCTTCTTGCTCGCCTAGTTTGGATTTGTCGGCATAAAAAATAATTTTTTGTTCATAAATTTTATCAAACCTATTTACTTCATAATCAATGTTGTTTTTTACATCAGTTATAATTTCCGCCCTATTACTTTTGTCATAAAAAGAGGTTAGGGGAGGATATGGCGTTTGGCCCGGCTCAGAGTACTCTCACCAAACCGGGCGAAGGGGAGATGAAATCCAGTTAAAAAATTGCTTTAAGCCTCCTTGCGCAAAAGTTGGATAATTGCTTAAATGCACAACACATAAAATAAGCAGGTATAATTTTGTTTTCATTTGGTTAGGATTAAATTTATTTGAGTAATATCCATTGTGCACCACTTTGGAAGCCAAATTTTATGATGCCAACTTCATTATTATAATAGATAGTATCTTTTACATTGCTGAAAATTAAGTCAACATCCATATATGTATGCCCATTTATTGATATTTCTGGAATTGCAAATGGAGCACGTAAACTTGCTAAATTAGAAACAAACCGATTATTTAAAAAGTAAAAGTCCAAGTACCCTGGAAATCGAATTTCAATAATTATTTTATCTGCCACATCATTTGAAATAAAAGTATATTTATAGTTATCATTATGTAGAATAGAAGTTGGCCCACATGCGCCTAAATCTCCATTTTCAACAGTAACTATTTTCTTTTTGCCTGTACCATAAAAGGTAATGGTATCTGTATTATTCCGTAAAAAACACAAAGTATCTTCACCAAGATAAGGGACAAACCTAAGTCTGTCAGGGGAAATTGCATTGTACTCATCTCTGGGCTTATAGTCTTTGCAATCGTTTAAACAGCCATAAAACAAAGCAGAAGAAAGAATGGCAAATGATGTAATTATATTGTGGTATTTCATATTGGTGGGTGTTAATTAAATGGCAAGTTAAAAAGAAAATGATGTAATTGTCTCACCACTTTTACTTTTGTCATAAAAGGAGGTTAGGGGAGGATATGGCGTTTGGCCCGGCTCAGAGTACTCTCCCCAAACCGGACGAAGGGGAGACGAAACCCAGTTGAAAAACTGCCTTAAGCCTCCTTGTGCAAAAATTTGATGATTGCTTAAAAGCACAACACATAAAATAAGCAGGTATAATTTTGTTTTCATTTGGTATTGCCATTTACCGTATAGGGTGTATTTAAATATACTTCTACGCTGTTCTAGGGTTTCTTTGTTGTAATAATTGTATTTCACCACAGAAACGAATTGCATCTGATTAGGTAACATTTCGGATTTCGGATTTAGAATTTCGGATTTAGAATTTAGAATTTAGATTTTTTTCGCATATTTGCAGCTATGAGCGTTAGGCAAGAGAAGTTTTCTGGGTTAATACAGCAGCATTTGGCAGATATATTTATGCGCAACCCCGAGTTTGTGAACAGGGAGTTTGTTACCATAAGTAAGGTGGAGGTTTCGCCAGATTTGGGTTATGCCAAGGTTTACCTAAGTATGATTAAGGTTAAAGACCGCAATTATCTTTTAAACTTAATAGTATTGCAAGCGCCTCAGATTAGAAAACACCTAGCAGCTAAAATTAGAAACCAAGCCAGAATTGTTCCCGAGCTTAACTTTTTAATAGATGATAGTCTAGATTATGTGTTTAAAATAGATGAACTCATGAAACGTGTAAACGAAGAAGATGAGCGTAAAAGGAACGAAAATAAATAATACTCAGCAGGCAAACCATGAATTACGATCCAATAAAAAAAGACTTAGGGATAGTTTTTAACCAAAGCACCTTCTTAAGAAAGATTTTTTACTCGCTACTAGATTTACTCTTATTACGCACTTGGCATGTACACAGAGAACTTAAATTATGGCTTAAATCCAATAACAGCGCACAAATTTTAGATGCCGGTTCGGGCTTTGGTCAGTACAGCTTTTACATGGCCAGAAAGGGCAAACAGTTTCAAATAGATGCGGTAGATGTAAAAGAAGACCAAATAGCAGATTGTAATCAGTTCTTTAAAAAGTGTGGTTTAAGCAATGCTAATTTTGCGTTTGGCGATTTAACATTGCCAATTGCCCAAGACAAGTACGACTTAGTAATGTGTGTAGATGTAATGGAGCATATTTTAGAAGATGTTACCGTGTTTAAAAATTTCCATCAAGCTATGAAAAAGGGTGGTATGTTGCTAATTTCTACTCCTAGCGATCAAGGTGGAAGTGATGTGCATGAAGAAACTGGCGAAAGCTTTATTGGCGAGCACGTGAGAGATGGATATCCAGTAGCAGAAATGGCAGATAAGCTCAAACAAGCGGGCTTTACCAAATTCGAAATCTTATATAGCTATGGTGCTCCCGGTAAAATTGCTTGGAAACTAAGTATGAAATACCCAATGCTTATGTTAAATGCTAGCAAGATTTTCTTTATCCTTATTCCGCCTTACTATTTAATTACTTACCCTTTTAGTTATTTACTAAATTGGTTAGATACTAATACCAAACACAGCACGGGTACCGGACTTATAGTAAAAGCCTGGAAATAGAATTTTAAAGGTAGAACATTGAGTCCTTCTTTTAAAATAGCTACCAGATATTTCTTTTCTCGCAAATGGCAAGGTGGGTTTAATGCCATTTCTCTAATTTCATACATTTCTCTTTTGGGATATGCCGTAGGTGCCGCCGCCTTGCTTATTGTTCTCTCGGTATTTAATGGTTTTGAGGGATTATTTACTCAATTATATACCCATTTTGATGCAGACTTAAAGCTTACGCCTGCCAGCGGTAAATATATAATGGTAGACGATTTGCCTGTTAATAAAATTAAAGCAATTAGCGGCATTAAAGGATACACTCATATATGGGAAGAAAATGCACTACTTAGATACAATGGCAAACAAACTATTGCCACTGTAAAGGGGGTAGATAAAAACTACCTAGAACTAAATACCTTGGATAGTAATTTGCGCTATGGAGAGCTCATTTTATCTTTGGGCAACGATACTTCTTTTGCCTTGGTAGGCAACGGAATTGCGTATCAATTGGGTGTAGATCCCGGCGATCAATTTAACTACCTAGGAGTATACCTGCCTAAAAAAGGCAAAGTAGATATGTTAAATCCAGATGATGCTTTTGCGCACGGACTAATTTTTCCTGCGGGAGTATTCAGTATTCAAGAAGAGGTAGATAATAAATATGTACTTGTACCCATATCATATATCTTCAAATTAATAGAAGATTCTAGTCGGATTTCTGCTCTAGAAATTAAGCTAGAACCCAAGGCAGATAAGGAGTTGGTTCGAACCGAATTAAAAAAATTATTGGGAGAAAAATACCAAATTAGAGATAGGTTTGAGCAACGAGAGAGCTTTTTTAAAGTTATGCAATCCGAGAAAACCATATCGTATTTTATATTGGTTTTTATTTTATTGATTGCGGCCTTTAATACCATTGGCTCCTTGTACATGTTGGTTATAGAAAAACGAAAAGACATTGAAGTATTGGCGAGCATGGGCTTAAAATCTGGCTCTGCGGCGCTAATATTTGTTTATCAAAGTCTCTATATTGCTATAAGTGGAGGATTAATTGGCGTAGTAGTTGGCTTATTGGTGTGTTATGGTCAGCAACATTTTGAATGGGTTGCCCTACAAACAAGCGGCAACACCATGATTAGTGCTTATCCCATACTCGTAAAATTCACCGACGCTGTTCAGGTGTTTTTTACCTTATTATTTATGGGTTTTGTAACTTCTTTGTATCCGGCTTACAAGGCTGCTTCGCTGGCAAAACAAGCTTAATGCTCTTTGTAAATTACTTCCATTACTGTTTGTCCAACCGCCTTTAACGTGTTTCTATCAATATTGCTCATATTATCATTAACGGTATGCCAATGAGCAGGAAAGCCCGAATTGGTTTGCTCTGCATAATGAATAATATCTATAGTAGGTATTTTAGTTAACTCGTTAATGTATTTATGATCATCGGTAATAAAGCCGCCTTGGTAATAATAAAAGTAATTGCTAAAGCCCAATTGTATGGCCTGATCCCACACTTTTCTCAACACAGGTTCGGCGTATTTCATGCTAAAACCCTCCCAAACAAACTTGGCATTAAAAGCACCCACCATATCTAATAAAATGCCATAATCTGCTCTATAGCCGGGCTTGTGCGGGTTTTTGCCCCAATACTGAGAACCCAAACAATACGAATCGCTTCCTTTATCTGATTTGCCCAAATCTTCGGCATCTAAACATATAAAATCTACGCCAATATTGGGTTTGTTTACACTCATTAAACGCGCCATCTCTAACATTACCGCCACCCCGCTGGCGCCATCATCTGCAGCATCTACAGCCTTGTTGTGGTTAGATGGATTGGGGTCATTATCTGCATAAGGCCTGCTATCCCAATGGGCACAAACCAACACGCGTTTGCTGGCTTTTGGATTAAACGAGGCAATGATGTTTCTGATGTTTAGTTTCTTTTTATCCCAGTTGTTTACTACTGCTTTCTGTTCTATCACCTCATCGGCATATTTTTTAAACTCGGCCACTAAATAATCGCCGCAAGCAGTATGCGCAGGGCTGTTGCAAACGCGCGGACCAAACTCCACTTGTTTGGCCACATAATAATAAGCAGAATCGCCATTAAAAATCGGACTAATCTGCTGGTATTTAACAGGCGCCGCAGCAGTTGTTTCAGCCTTCTTTGGCTTTGGCTCGTTACTACAGGAGATAAACAAGAGGGAGGCAATACATATTGCAAAGCATTTAACTTTCATCTTCGCAAAAATATGCCTTTTAGGGAGAAATGCTATTTTAGAATCCAGAGTCCAGAATCCAGAGCCCAGACAGATTTTACATCATTGTATGTTTCGCAAACCAATAGATTGTTTTAGAAACGAGATGCGAGAAACGAGAAGCGAGAGACGAGAACCGAGAAAAAACTCGTCCCCAAAGTCCCAATGGACTTAAAGGTCCTTTCTTAACAAAAGAAAAACAGATTACACGAACACCAATTGCCAGCAGCCAGATGCTAGTTGCCAGATGCCCAAAAACTTCTCTATATTCGCCCAACAAACTCCTTAACATGAAAATAAAATTACTAGCACTATGCCTTTTTTCTGCATTTTTAGGTTCAGCCCAACATACCTATAATAGTTATAATAAAGATGCCACTACCTACAGAGAGCATGCTTTAGATATGATTAAAATGAAGGTAGAAGTAGCGTTTGAGCCTGCTGTCGGATTGGTAAAAGGAAAGGTTACACATCAATTTAAGGTGCTGCAAAAAAAGGTAGATTCTGTGTTTTTTGATGGGCCGGGAATTGATATTTTATCTGCTACTTTAAATGGAAAATCGTTATCTTATAAAACAGTTCCTTCAGGTATTTGGGTGTTTCCTGCTATGCCTTTGCAATGGGATCAAAACGGAGAAATTATATTTACCTATACTGCCAAGCCGCGAAAAGGAATTTACTTTATTGGATGGAATGTACCAGAGCCCAAAACAGCCGATCCATTTGCGGTACGCAAGCAAATATGGACGCAAGGGCAGGGCATAGATAACCGCTATTGGATACCGATGTACGACGATATGAACGATAAGTTTATAACCGAAACAGTTACTACTTTCGATAAAAATTATCAGGTGTTGAGCAACGGAAAATTGCTTAGTAAAAAAGAAAATAAAGATGGAACCATTACTTGGCATTATGCCATGAGCAAACCTCATGCGGGGTATTTATTAATGTTGGGCATTGGTAAATATGCGGTGGCTACTGCCAAGAGTAAAAGCGGTGTGCCTTTGCAATATTGGTACTACCCAGAGTTTAAAGATAGGCTTGAACCAACCTATAGATACACGCCTATGATGGTAGATTTTTTGGAGGAAGAAACGGGTGTAAAATATCCTTGGGAAAGTTATAGTCAGATAATGGTACAAGACTTTTTGTACGGTGCCATGGAGAATACCACTGCCACTATTTTTGGCGATTTTTTTAACGTAGATGCCCGTGCGTATTTAGATAGAAATTATGTGGGTGTAAATTGTCATGAACTTACCCACCAATGGTTTGGCGATTATATAACGGCTCGAGATGGCCGCGATGCTTGGCTACAAGAGAGTTTTGCTACCTATTATCCAAAGCAATTGAGTAGGGTTTTAGATGGAGAAGATGAGTGGAATTGGCAACGCCGTGCGCATCAAAACACCGCCATACAAGCGGGTAAAAAAGATTTCTTAGGTGTGCGCGTAAGCGGCGGCGGAACAGCCAGGGTTTACCAAAAAGGCTCTGCGGTTATTAGTATGTTAGAATATGTGTTAGGTTCAGAACAATGGAAAAGGGTATTAAAACACTACCTAGCCAAACATGCCTACGCCAATGTAGAAACCAACGATTTGCAACAAGCCATTAAAGACGTTTTAGGGCTGAACCTAGACTGGTTTTTCGACCAATGGATAATGCGAGGTGGAGAGCCACATTACCGCGTGCATTACGAAGATTTGAGCTACCAAGATGGCTCGCGCGCTACCGAAATTGCGATTGAGCAAATACAGGATATGAACGAAATTGTGCGTACGTTTAAGATGCCTATTCGCCTGGAGGTTTATTATACAGATGGCTCGGTATCGGCCGTTAATGAAATGATAAGTGAGGCCTTTGAAGTAGTAAAAATTCCGAATTCGGGCAATAGAAAAATTGCGTTTGTTTTGTTTGATCCTAACTCGAATGTATTAAAACAAGTAACGTTTAAAAAATCGTTGGAAAGCTTGTTGGAGCAGGTAAAGCGCGCGCCATACATGTTAGATAGATACGATGCTTTGGTGGGTTTAAGAACGTATTCTTTAGACCAAAAAAGAGATGTTTTGATAAGTTTGTTTAAGCAAGAAAAGCATGAAGGAATAGTAAATGAAATTATTTCTCAATTGGCAAATGATGTTGATATGACTAGTAAAAATTTGCTATTGCAGTCGTTTAAAAATAATAAGGCAGCCATTAGGGATCATGCGGTAAAAAGCATTCGTATAGAAGCACAAAATAAAAGTTATTTTGAGTTAGCGTTGATAGATAGCAGTTACGATGTAGTAAAAAGCAGTTTAGAGAAATTATGTGCTGCTTACCCGCAAGAGGCAGCCACGTTTTTACAAGCTACCAAGGATGTGCATGGCATGTTTCATAGTGTACGCATGAAGTGGTTAGAATTAAGTATAGTGCATGGCTACGAAACAGATGCTGCCAAAAATGAATTGGTACAGTATGCTGGTCCGGCCTACGAGTTTAGAACACGTAACCAAGCCTTCATAGTTTTAAAGAGCACGGGAGTTTTTACAGAAACCTTGGCAGAGTATTTGGTGCAAGCCATGCTTTCTACTAACGGACGATTAGCGGCACCAGCAGCAGATTTGGCTGGACATTTCGCTGCAAACCTTGCCTATCAAAGTAGGTTTAAAAAAATCTTAGGTACTAAAAACTTTAGCTCCGAAGAGAGAGAAATTCTCTTGCGACATGCTTTTATGCGAGATTAATAATATCGTTTAAATTAACTATTGGGATATTTGTAAGGGATTTTTTGCCATTGAGCAAAAAACTGAGTTAATTTAATTGGTATATCTCAAATTAGCACCTCAATTTAGGTGAATGCAAACTATTTTAGGCGCTAATGGAAGCGTAGCTCATTTTACGGCAAAGGCTTTAACTCAGTTTACCAAACATATTAGGTTGGTGAGTAGAAATCCGGTAAAGGTTAATGCAAACGACGAACTTTTTGCTGCCGATTTACGCCAGCCTCATCAGGTATTAAACGCGGTTGCGGGTTCTGATGTGGTGTTTTTGTTAGTGGGTTTGCCTTACCATACAGAAACCTGGGCAAAAGATTGGCCGCTAATAATGACCAATGTTATTGAAGCATGTAAAGTGCATCAAGCTAAATTGGTTTTCTTAGATAATGTTTATGCTTTGGGTGATACTCAAACGTGGATGACAGAAGAAACTGCTTTTAATCCATGTACCAAAAAAGGTGAAATTAGAGCTCAAATAGCTACTCAATTGCTTAGCGAAATGCAAGCTGGTAACATCGAAGCTATCATAGCTCGCTCTGCCGATTTTTATGGTCCGCATACGCCCAACAGCTTTACTACTTCCATGATTTTTGATAGGTTTGCTAAAGGTAAATCTGCCCAATGGATGATAAATGATTCTTATAAACATAGCTTTACTTATACTCCCGATGCCGGATTAGCTTGCGCTATTTTGGGCAATTGTCCGAGTGCATGTAACCAAACCTTGAATTTTCCTACGCACAAAGATGTTTTTACAGGCAAAGTGTTTATCCAATACGCAGCTATCGCCACGCCTTGTGTAGAGCGTCATCAAGTGCTCACAAAATGGATGTTGCAAACGGTGGCTTGGTTCAACCCGTTGGCAAAAGAGAATATGGAAATGTTGTATCAATTTGAGCACGACTACCTTTTTAGCAGCGAGAAATTTGAAAAGGCATTTCGGTTTGAACCAACTTCTTATAAAAAGGGCATTTTAGATACTGCCAATGAGGCTATTAAGCGAATTTAGGCGTTTTTTCTTTTTTCTTTGTTTTTTGCATATTTCCAATACTTTTGCAGTGCATTAAGAATTCGCTTAGCAGCGGAAGCCAACCGGGCTGAACACCACGGTGGAAAAACAATGCGGACTTTTTTGTCAAATATAGTTCATGCTTGTTAGATGAAAGTCCTCAACGTTTGCTTGGTGTAAAAGATAGAAACGAGAAGCGAGAGACGAGAAGCGAGAGCTTATTTGTTTCTTATCTCAAAACTTAAAACTCAAAACTTAAAACTATATACTAAAATATGCCTTATTTATTCACGTCAGAGTCTGTAAGTGAAGGACACCCAGACAAAGTTGCCGATCAAATTTCGGACGCATTAATTGATAACTTTTTAGCATTCGACCCAGAGTCGAAAGTAGCTTGCGAAACCCTTGTTACTACCGGTCAGGTTGTACTAGCAGGTGAGGTTAAATCAAAAGCTTACTTGGATGTACAAGAAATTGCGCGTGGTGTTATCCGCAAAATTGGTTATACCAAAAGCGAGTATATGTTCGAAGCAAATTCATGTGGTATTTTATCTGCTATTCATGAGCAATCTGCCGATATTAACCAAGGTGTAGACCGCAAGAAAAAGCAAGATCAAGGTGCCGGAGATCAAGGTATGATGTTTGGTTATGCTTCTGCCGAAACAGAAGATTACATGCCTTTAGCATTAGACTTAGCGCACAAAATCTTAATTGAACTAGCTGCATTACGCCGCGAAAACAAAGCCATTAAGTACTTACGTCCGGATGCAAAATCTCAGGTAACTTTAGAATACGATGATAACAACAATCCTATTCGTATTGATGCGATTGTATTATCTACTCAACACGATGATTTTGGTGCTGAAGCTAAAATGTTAGCTAAAATCAAAGAAGATATCATCAAGATTTTAATTCCTCGTGTTAAAACTAAGTACAAGAAATTTGCTCACTTATTTAACGATAAAATTAAGTACCATATCAACCCAACAGGTAAGTTCGTTATCGGTGGTCCGCATGGAGATACTGGTTTAACCGGACGTAAAATTATCGTAGATACATACGGTGGTAAAGGTGCTCACGGTGGTGGTGCTTTCTCGGGTAAAGATCCTTCTAAAGTTGACCGTTCTGCTGCATACGCTACTCGCCATATAGCTAAAAATTTAGTAGCTGCTGGGGTATGTTCAGAGGTTTTAGTTCAGGTATCTTATGCTATCGGTGTTAAAGATCCAATGGGTATTTTTGTTGATACTTACGGTACTGCCAAAGTAAAAATGACAGATGGAGAAATTGCTGCAGTAGTTTCTAAATTATTTGATATGACTCCATACGGAATCGAAACTCGTTTAAAATTACGTAATCCTATTTACAGCGAAACGGCTGCATATGGACACATGGGAAGAAAGAACGAAGTAGTTACCAAAGAGTTTAAAGGTCCGGATGGTAAAATGGCTAAATTTAAAGTAGAGCTATTTACTTGGGAAAAATTAGACATGGTAGATAAAGTTAAAAAAGCGTTTAAGATTAAATAATCTTTTTCGGTTTGAACCAAATAATAAAGGCAGCCTTGCGAAAGCAGAGCTGCCTTTTTTTATATGAATTCCGCCTGATTCTATTTCAATATTTTAAATTGCTTGATGCCTTCTGCGCTCTCTAGTTTGAAGAGATATAAACCCCTTGCATAATTACGCATATCGTAATCCACTAAGGATTGCTCAGAAATAAACTCATCTACTAACTCTCCTACGGCATTGTATACACGAATGTTTGTTTGGATAGTAGGCAAGCTTATCTGTAAATTCTGTTCAACAGGATTTGGGTAATATTGTACATTTTGTATTTCTTGTATAGAGTTTAAACCCGAAGGAAATCCTTTGCAGCTTCCTACCACATAAGTATTCTTGTTGGCTGCTGTGTTTCTTTCTCCAGCTCCAGGAAACGAATAGGTATAATAGAAATATATCAAAGCTCCATTGGCTGCTTTTAGTTTATATGGCATGTTGGGTGTTACTGTATAGCCGGGCAAACTGCCAGCATTGGTTCCGTAGTATAAAATGCAGGTAGGACTTCCAACTCCGCTTCTGCTGGGAATAAACGTAAGAGTTGGGTCGGCCAAATCTGGCGAAAACTCGTATTCAAAATCGCCATTAAAGGCTCTACCTCTACAAGATGGAGTTGAATCTACGTTTAATACTAAAGGAGAAGATACTGTACTTGCGCCATTATTATCTTTGGCTACAGCGGTAAACGAATGTGTACCAATTTGTCCGAACCAAGAAAACTCATATGGATATTGAGTGCGTGTGCCAATTAATGTGGTTCCATTATATAATTTAACCTCAGCTATGCTATCATTTAAATCGGAGGCCATAACACTTATTTTTATAGGTTCATTCAAAACAAAACGGCTGTTGTTGCCAGGACTATTTATAGAAACCGTAGGCGGAAAATTATTGCTGGTACTCGATATAATATATACTTCATCTTTATCGGTATAAGAGCCATTAGAAACGCTCAACTCCACTAAATATACGCCTTCTACTAATCCATTTATACTTGGAGTTGCTATCTGCGAGTTAGAAAAAGTAAGTACAGACGGACCATATATTTGTTTCCAAGAATAACTTAATGATGCCGAGCCGGGATTTACACTTTTACTACCATTTAGTGTTGCACTTGTTGTTGGCAATACAATTAATTGATTATCTCCTGCATCTGCCACAGGTTGCTCGTAATTGAGTGCCTTGCTATAGTTAAACGTAAGTTTCCCTAAATTAAATTCGCCATTTTCAAAGAATATACGTAGGGTTTGAATGCCACTTTTTAAGGGCACATCTTCAACGGTTTTTGTAGCCCATGTACCCCAATTACCTGTGCTTGGTATTTGTATGGCTGAACCAATTTGAATGCCATCTGATAACAGTCTAAAAGGGCCGCCGCCGTTATTGTTAGCACTAGCATATCTTACTTGTAATTGATAATAACCTGATTGTTTTACATCAATAGTATAGGTAAGCCATTCACCGTTTCCTATCCAGCCTACCACATTGCCTTCATTAGCATCTGCACTTGCATCTACTCCTTCTAACATGCGATAATTACCTTCATTTTTGGTGTTGTTATCAGAGTAAGTTATACCTTGTCCGTTGCCACCTTCAAATACATCATAATGCGCAGGTATAATGGTGCCCGGTATTTCTTGTGGCATGGCATTAAAGGGAACATTTTTACCTACTAAAACGCTTATCATATTGCTTAAACTAAAATTGTTTCCGCTATAAACCCTCGCATAAATCACTTTTTTACCCAAGCTAATAGAAGGTATAGTGGCTTCAAAAGGAGCTTGCGTTTTTTCGCCTATAACAGAATCTCCCAATACAAATTGAACCCTGCTGGGTGTTCCAAAACTTGGAGTATAGGTAACTTTTAGTTGTGTGCCTGGATATGCCTGTGGAAAGGGAGTAGAAAGGGTTCCTGCTATATCTATATCCTTGCTTGTTTTCAAAGATCTGGCTGGTACAATCAAAGAATAATTATCAGAAAATGTTACTGTAATTGGACTGTTTGTATAATTATGTGCCACATAAGTTTTTACTCCATTTTTTATAAATACCATGGCCAAGGGATGGTTAGCTGTAATGGTATTTCCTACATTGCCCAATACATTTAAAGCATGTAACCAATGATAGGTTTGAGCATCTGAAACGCCAAACTTTAAGTTCCTATTTGGGTAAGAATTATATAATGTTAATGCCTTGCTTGGGTCAATCAAAGCTAAATATTTCCAATATACATCGTGCCATAAATTATCGTTCACTTGATTGCTTAATATGCCTGTGTTTTTTTCCATCTCTTCCCACAAGCGTTTTACATAAGTCGTATCTTTACCCAAATAAAAAGAGCCACCATGTATTGGGTATAGTTCTATACCATAAGATGCCGCAATATCAGCCGTCCAAAATGTACCATTATCGTAACTGTTACCCCAAACTCTACTCACCAAACTATATTGTTGGTTCGGCCCAAAAATTCTTTTGTTTTGGTCGAACCAATACTCTTCAATAGCGGTTTGTTCTGTGGTATATAAGTAGATTCCTAAATCTCTGATGGCTTTGTTATTGGTAACAGCGCCCCAATGGATCAACGACGAATTAAACTGCATGCTCTCGGAGGTTGATTCTTGGTCGTTGCCTTGCGGAAAGGTGGCAAATCCATTAGCCCAACAATGTCCGGCGTACGGACTAAAATTTCTGAGGTGCGGGTAATCAGTAGAGTTTCTATCATTATTGGCGGCGTCTTTCACCAATAGATTTACCATGGCGCCCCATTTATCTTTCCAACCTGGTTCGTATTGTTCAACAAAAGCTGCGGCGTGTATAAAGTATCCCCAATGAAAGTGATGATCGTTTATGTTACCATCTTGCCCGTGACCAGCAGGATAGCCAATAAGCGTTGACCAAGTTTGGTTATAGTAGAATAGAAAAGCTACTTCTCCGGGCTTTGCTGTAAACCAATTTTCTAGTCTGTCTTTTATGGTTTTTAGCATAATGCCCAAAGAGGCTGTATCTTTAGCTAGTTCGGCAATTCTGGCGGTTTGTATGAGCCTATTCATAACCTGACCTTCATTGTATGAATCTGTCCACGTACTTAAGCCATCATTTTTAATGGCATCTATTTTTTCAATGAGTTGTGCAGGGTTAAATCCAGTACTATAATTATCTACATAAGGTAAGGTAGGTAAAATGCCATGAAATTGGTTTTCTACACTAAATCTATTGGCGGCCGTAGTTTTTATCTGCCCTCTAACATGTTGGTACACGTAGCCATTTAAAGGAGCAGAACCTGGCGCTAAGTGTGCCCATTGATGCGGTAATAAGCCAATTAATAAAGTGGTGTCTTGACCTTCTTTTACATCAGGTTCAACTATAAAATCGGTTCTAACGGTAGAGGTACTTTCATTAAACTGCCAATGGGCAAGCGTGTTTTTAGGAAATACGTATGCAAATTTTTGGTATTCATTAGCCACACTCATTATATTGTTAGCTGTAAGTGGAATAAACGCTAATGACCAATAATTTTTTCCATTCAGATTTGAGGTATACACATTGCCAGTTTTTAACCACACACTTCCTAAAGGCGCGTAAACTGCAAAATCAGCTCCATTGCGAGCGTTTATGATAATTAGTTTTTCATTATCAATGCTAACTGTTCCTTCATTAACGGTAACTTGTGCTAGGCTTGCACTGTCTTTGGTAAAATATAAAAATGGCATAGCAATTCCGGAGGTGGCCGTAAAAGAACGGTTGTTATCATTCCAATTTAAACTTACGGTCCAATCTGAATAATCTGATACCTTAGCTGCCGTTGCATTTATGCCAGAAACACCTACTACCACAGGTAAAATATTATCAATTACTCTCCACGGAATATAACTTACTACCAAGCCACTGGGTACTGTCCTTAAGTCAAAA
>JAKRSG010000142.1 GCA_022402405.1 Bacteroidia bacterium
GGAAGCGATTGGAATGAAATATTTGTTATTGATGTGGCTACAAAAAGCAAACTAAGCGACTTAATTAAATGGGTTAAATTTAGCGGTGCCACGTGGTTAGGCGACGGCTTTTTTTACAGTAGATACGATGAACCAGCTAAAGGAAAAGACTTCAGCAACCAAAATGAGTTCATGAAAATCTATTACCATAAATTGGGTTCAGACCAAAGCCAAGATGTTTTAATTTACGAGGATAAACAGCATCCATTGCGGTATTTTAACGCTGGTATTAGCGAAGATGAACGCTTTTTGTTTATTAATATCTCCGAAGGAACCTCTGGCAATGAAGTTTGGGTAAAAGATTTATCTGGGCTGAACCTAAACCAAATACTAACTAAAAACGGATTTGAATTGCTTTGCAAAGGGTTTGAATACAATTACGATATTGTTGGAACGTATAAAGATAACATATATATCAGAACTGACTTAAATGCACCTAAATATAAATTGGTTGAGATAAATTCTAAGCAAAAAGAAAATACCGCTTGGAAAGTAATTATTCCAGAAAGCCAGAACCTACTTGAAAATGTTAGCATTGCCAATGAGACCAATTTATTAGCCTCTTTTCTAGTTGATGCTAGCTCAAGAATTAAACATTTTAGCATAGACGGAAAGCTAATAGGAGAAATTGAGTTGCCTGGAATTGGAACTGCTAGCTTATCTGGAAGTAAAAAAGGCGAAAATTTAGTGAGTTATAATTTTGTTTCTTTTACGGAGCCTGGAAAAATTAAACTGTATGATGTAGAAAAGAAAACACAAACAGATTGGTTAAAAGAGGCCGTTTACCCTTTTAACACTGAGGAGTTTGAAACCAAACAAGTATTCTATAATAGTAAAGATGGCACAAAAGTACCAATGTTTATCATGCACAAAAAAGGAATTAAACTTGATGGTTCCAACCCAACATTATTGTATGCTTATGGCGGATTTAATATTAGCCTCACTCCTTCATTCAGTATCTCTAGGCTAGCATTTTTAGAACAAGGAGGCGTTTATGCCATAGCCAATTTAAGAGGTGGCGGAGAATACGGTGAAGAATGGCACAAAGCTGGTATGCTGGAGAAAAAACAAAATGTATTCGACGATTTTATTGCTGCCGCCGAATTTTTAATCCAAGAAAAATATACCTCGAGCGAGCATTTGGCCATAAACGGTGGCTCTAATGGAGGCTTATTAGTAGGCGCTTGTATGACCCAAAGACCCGAATTATATTCAGTAGCCATCCCAGCAGTAGGTGTACTCGATATGCTAAGATATCATAAATTTACCATTGGCTGGGGCTGGGCCGTAGAATATGGAAGTAGTGATAAAAAAGAACAATTTGATTATTTAATAAAATACTCTCCTTTACATAATGTAAAAGAAAATCAGAAATATCCAGCTACTTTAATAATGACTGCCGACCACGACGACCGCGTGGTACCTGCTCACTCGTTTAAATTTGCAGCTACTTTGCAAGCCACAAAGCATGCGAAAGAAAGTCCGATTTTAATTAGAATAGATACTAAAGCTGGGCATGGAGCTGGTAAACCAACATCCAAATTAATAGAAGATGCTGCCGATATGTACGGATTTATTTTGCATCACACAAAGTAGGCTCAAACAGTAAAAAGATAAATTTTGTTTGCAACTCAGTAAAAACTAGCTATATTTGCAACGATTTAAGAATGAAAGAGGGGACCGAAAGTCCCCTCTTTTTTTAACTATGCAAATTATAGAACAAGTAAAAGAGTGGAGTGCAGAGGTTTTGGAACCCTCTGTATTTATAGTAGATGTGGAATTTAAACCCAATGGTGGCAAGCTATTGGTAATGATTGATAGCGACGAATCTTTAACCATAGAGCAGTGCAGAAAATTAAACAAACATCTATCAAACAAATTAGATGAATTAGATTTTGGAGATACCCCTTACAAGCTTGAAGTATCATCGCCTGGCATAGACAAACCATTATTGTTGGCAAGGCAATATCCCAAGCATATTGGAAGAGAGCTACAAATTACCTTAAAAGCTAAAACAGAGTTGGTAGGAAAATTTGAAAGTTTTGAAAACAATACAATAAAGCTTCATTTAAAAGACAAGAAAAAAGCATACAAAGCCAAGGAGCCCATAATTAAAGAAATTGCCTTAGAAGATATTGAAACGGCCTTGGTATTAGTATCATTTAATTAAAATTTAAAATATAGAGTATATGCACAGTGTAGGATTAATTGACTCGTTTAGTGAGTTTAAAGAGTTCAAGAACATAGACCGCGCAACTATGCAGCGTGTGTTGGAAGATGTGTTTAGAGGAATGCTTCGTAAACGCTATAATAGCGACGAAAATTTTGACGTGATTATCAATGATAAGTCGGGCGACTTAGAAATCTGGCATAATAGAACCATTGTACACGATGGAGAAGTAGAAGATGAAAATACACAGATTGCCTATTCAGACGCCATTAAAATTGAACCAGATTTTGAAATTGGTGAAGATGTAACACAAGAAGTTGGACTTCAAATTTTTGGCAGAAGAGCTGTATTATCTGCTCGTCAGACTTTATTATCTAAAGTTTTAGAGTTAGAAAAAGACGAATTCTACAAAAAATACAAAGACCGTGTTGGTGAAATTATCACTGGTGAGGTATATCAAATTTGGAAAAAAGAAATCATGGTTTTAGACGATGAAGGAAATGAATTAATCCTTCCTAAAACAGAAATGATACCAGCAGATTTTTATAAAAAAGGAGATGCCATTCGTGCTGTGGTTTTAAAAGTGGAAATGCACAACGGTAATCCAAGGATTATATTAAGCAGAACAGCTGGAGTATTCTTAGAAAGATTATTTGAACAAGAAGTTCCAGAGATTATTGATGGCTTAATTAGCATCAAGAATGTAGTTCGCGAGCCGGGTGAAAGAGCAAAAGTGGCAGTAGAAAGCTACGATGATAGAATTGATCCAGTGGGTGCATGTGTGGGTATGAAAGGTTCTCGTATTCATGGTATAGTTCGCGAATTAAGAAACGAAAATATAGACGTTATTAACTACACAGGAAATCCAAGTTTGTTGGTTCAACGTGCATTGAGCCCTGCAAAAGTTTCTTCCATTAAAATTGATGAAGTTAAGAAACGTGTATCAGTTTATCTAAAACCAGATCAAGTATCGCTTGCTATTGGTAAAGGTGGTCATAATATTAAACTAGCTGGAAAATTAGCAGGATACGAAATTGATGTATATCGCGAAGCAGAAACAGAAGAAGAGGATATAGATTTGGATGAATTTAGCGATGAAATTGATAGCTGGATTATCGACGAATTAAAAGGAATTGGGCTTGATACTGCTAAGAGTGTATTAGCGGTGCCAACTGAAGAATTAGTGAGAAGAACAGAACTAGAAGAAGAAACTGTGCTTGAAGTGCGCAGGATTTTAGAAGCAGAATTTGAATAACATGTGTTATTCTAAAACAGAGGTTTATAGCCTTCATGTTGAATATCCATGAATAATAACGATATTCGCAGTAAATTTTACGACGAAATAGCGCATAATGAGCGAAACAACAGGAACAAAAAGATTAAACGCCGTAGTGAAGGAACTCAATGTGGGGATGACCACACTGGTAGACTTTTTGGCAAAAAAAGGACATGTAGTTGAGGCAAAGCCTACTACAAAACTAACGGAAGACCAATATGGTATTCTGTTATCCGAATATTCTTCAGAGAAGAAAGTAAAAGACGAGGCAAACAAACTTGGTCGTGAAAGATCAAAACCAAAAGATATTGTTCACGAAATTGCCAAGCCAAAAACTACCCCACTGGAAGAGGAGGATTTTGAAGAGGGGATTTTTATAAAATCGGGATTGGTAAATACACCAAACAAAAAAACTACCGAAACTCCGAGCTCAGAAGAGAAAACAGAAGCCGATAATCCGGTTTTGGTTCAGCCAGAAGAAAAGAAAGTTGAACCCGTTAAGGAAGAACTACCTGAACCTGTTCCTGCTCCGGTAAACATCGTTGAACCTGTTGTGGAGGCACCTGTTGTTGAAACACCTGTTGTAAAAATAGAAGAGAAACCAAAAGAAGAACCTAAGGAAGAAGGTGGACTGAAGGTAATGGGTAAAATTGATTTAGACGCTCTTAAGAAGCCAAAATCAAAAGGTAAAAAACCTGAAGAGAAAGCTCCTGTGGCTCCAGTAAAACCTCAAGATCCAGCGCCATTTGTTGAAACTCCTAAAGTAGAGACTCCAATTACTCCACCTGCCCCAGAAGAGGTTAAAACACCTGTTGTTGAACCCACACCTATTCCGGTTGCCGAAAAAGAATCGGAAGAACCAAGTGTAAAAGAAGTAAAATACGAAAAGCTAGAAGGCTTGAAAGTAATGGGCAAGATTGTTCTTAAACAAGATCCTCCTGTTAAAAAACAAAACCCTGTAGCCAGTAGCGATGATCCAAACGGAAAACGTAAGCGTAAACGTAAACAAATAGGCGGAGAAGGAAATCAACAACGCGTTGACCCCAACAAACCTGTAGATCCTAATAAACCAAGACAAGGTTATCAAGGAAATAATCCAAATAACAATAATCGTCCTCCTTATCAAGGTAACAATTCAAATAATCGTGGTCCGGGACAGGGCGGAAACAACAGATTCCAAAAAGGACCAGGTCAAGGAAATAATCGATTTACTAAACCTGAAGAAAAAACAGAAATCAGCGATAAGGAAATTCAAGATAAACTAAAAGCAACTCTTGCAAGGTTAAATCCAGGTAGCAAGAACCCTAATATCGGAGCTGTTAGATCCAAGATTCGTAAGCAGAAGCGCGACTTTAAAGCCAATGAGCGTGAAGAGGCGATGATGCAGGAAGAAATGGAGAAAAACAAACTTAAGGTAACTGAATTTGTAACTGCTAACGAGTTAGCTCAAATGATGAACCTTCAGGTTACTCAGATTATTAGTGCATGTATGACACTGGGAATGATGGTTTCTATTAATCAAAGATTAGATGCTGAAACTATTGCCATTGTTGCTGAAGAATTTGGTTTTGAAGTAGAATTTGTTTCTGCCGAAATGGTTGAAGCTGTAGAAGAAGAAGAAGATGCGCCAGATACTTTAGTACATAGAGCTCCAATTGTAACTGTAATGGGTCACGTAGATCATGGTAAAACATCCTTGTTAGACTATGTGCGAAGAGCCAACGTAGTTAAAGGTGAAGCGGGAGGTATTACTCAGCACATTGGTGCCTACGAAGTAAAATTAGAAAACGGTAAGAAAATTACCTTCTTAGATACACCTGGTCACGAAGCGTTTACCGCCATGCGTGCTCGTGGTGCTAAGTTAACGGATATTGTAATTATTGTAATTGCAGCAGATGATAGCGTAATGCCTCAAACAAAAGAGGCTATTAGTCACGCACAAGCTGCCGGTGTTCCAATCGTTTTTGCCCTAAATAAAATAGATAGAGATGCTGCAAACCCTGATAAAATTCGTGAGCAGCTATCAGCAATGAATATCTTGGTTGAAGAATGGGGAGGTAAATTTCAATGTCAGGAAATATCTGCCAAAAAAGGTATTGGCATTGAAGAATTACTAGAAAAAGTATTGTTAGAAGCAGAGATGCTTGAGCTAACCGCAAATCCAAACAAACGTGCTGTAGGTAATATCATTGAGGCCACATTAGATAAAGGAAGAGGTATTGTTACTACCGTAATGGTTCAAAGTGGAACACTAAAAGTAGGTGATCCAATTTTAGCAGGAACAAACAATGGTAAAGTACGTGCTATGTTCGATGAACGTGGTAAGAAAATGGTTTCGGCCGGACCAAGTACTCCAGTTGTTATTCTAGGGTTTGATGGCGCTCCACAAGCTGGTGATAGATTTATGGTTACCAAAAATGAACAAGAAGCCAAGGAAATTGCCAATAAACGTCAACAATTACAGCGTGAGCAAGGAATTAGAACTAATAAACACATTACACTCGATGAAATTGGTAGACGTTTAGCTATTGGTAATTTCAAAGAGCTTAATGTTATTGTTAAGGGCGACGTGGATGGATCGGTTGAAGCATTAGCAGATTCATTAATTAAACTCTCAACTCCAGAAGTTCAATTGAGCGTAATCTATAAAGCTGTTGGTCAAATCTCAGAAAGTGATGTAATGTTAGCCTCTGCTTCTGATGCTATCATCGTAGGTTTCCAAGTACGTCCTAGTCCGCAAGCCAGAAAATTAGCAGAAACAGAATCTATAGATATCCGTCTTTACTCAGTAATCTACAATGCTATCGAAGAGATTAAATCTGCTATCGAAGGTATGTTGGCTCCAACTATCGAAGAGAAGATTTTAGGAAATGCACAGATCCGAGAGGTATTTAAAATTACCAAAGTGGGTACCGTTGCAGGTTGTATGGTTACCGATGGTAAATTGGTTAGAAATGCCAAGATACGTTTAATACGCGATGGTGTGGTTGTTTACTCTGGTGCATTATCATCTTTAAAGCGCTTTAAAGACGATGCAAAAGAAGTGGCACAAGGTTTTGATTGCGGTTTAACTATTCATAACTACAACGACCTAAGAGAAGGTGATTATGTAGAAGCATACGAAGAAATAGAAGTAAAACGTACCTTAAAATAGGTTCAAGCAACCTTTTTATTTAATATTCAGTCTATCCCTGTAATGAAAAAGATTACAGGGATATTTTTTGCCTTAAGCCTAATTCTTATTGGTATTTTTACGTTACATGCCAGTTCCAATTTAGGATTTAATTTAACAGGAGCGCCAGGAGAAGGAACTTGTGCGTCTTGCCATATCGGAGCTATTAATCCAGACAATTTGGGTTCTATAGAGATCTTGATTAACGGGGAAAATAAAAATGGAAGTTTTATACCAGACTCCATATACGAGTTAGAAATCATAAGTACACATCCAGGCATCAATAAATTTGGATTTGCCTTAAATGCCCGCTACAATGGAATTGAATTTGAAAATGCAGGCACATTTTTATCTGCTGGTGATTCAAGCTTATCAATTTCCGATTACGTAACCCATACACAATTTAGCAATAGTGGAAATACAGCAAAAACTTGGAAAGTAAAATGGAAAGCACCAAGCAACCCAACTAAGAGTTCCATAACCTTTTATGCTGCTGGAGTTATGGCAAACAATGATGAAAACACTCGAGGAGATAAAGTATATACAGATTCAATTACCTTATCATCACAAGTAAATTTTATAAGCAAATCAAAAGATTTAGAAACCGTGTCAATTTCGTATAGAACTGACAATACTTGGCTACTAACCTCACAATTACCCGTAAATCAGATTTTTTTAACAGGGCTTGATGGCAAATCAATAAGTGCAAACATTTCTACTTATTCTAATAATACTTATCAAATAACTCCCGAAGTGAGCAATTCAAAAATTATTCTTGTTTCTGTTCACACCGAAAATGGAATTTGGGTACGTAAAATAATGAAAGACTAAAACCACCTACTCTTTGGTTTGAGCATCTACAACGGCAATTGTAATCATGTTTACAATCTCACGAACGGTACTTCCTAATTGTAAAATGTGTGCTGACTTTTTCATACCCAACAACACCGGACCAATTGCCTCTGCCGCACCTAATTCTTGCATCATTTTATAAGCAATATTTCCAGACGATAAAGAAGGAAAAATAAACGTATTTACTTGCTCCCCAATCAGCTCACTAAACGGAAAGTTCTCTTTTAGTAGCTTTTGGTTCAAGGCAATATTGGCTTGAATATCTCCATCTACCACCATGGTTGGGTGTGCATCTTTAAGCATATTTCTTACCTTAGCCATTTTCTCTGGTACAATACCTTTGGCTGAACCAAAATTACTATAGCTTAATAAGGCAATTCGAGGATTAATGTTAAATTTCTTAACAGCCTGATGCGCCAAGCATGTAATATCGAAAAGCTCTTTTTCTGTAGGGTCTTGATTAACGCTACAATCAGCAAAAAATAAAGTACCCTTTTTGGTTAGCATTATATACATACCGGCAACTACATTAGAACCATGCTCTTTACCTAATATTTGAAGAGACGGACGAATGGTAGTAGGATAATTTTTCGTTAATCCACTGATTAACGCATCAGCTTCACCCATTTCAACCATCATAGGAGCATAATAATTTCGATCGCGCATAAGCTTTTTAGCCTCATGTAAGCTCATACCCTTTCGTTGGCGCTTACGATAAAACACCTCAGCATAGGCATTTCGTTTATGCTCTTCCTCTAATGGATCAATAATTCGTACTCCTTCTAAATTAATCTGTTCTGAAGCTATTAACTGCTCTATTTTGGCCCTATTTCCAAGCAATATTGGAATAGCGATTCCTTCATCTTTCACAATTCTAGCAGCACGTAAAATTTTCAAATTATCGGCCTCAGAGAATACTACTCGTTTAGGGTCTTGCTTTGCCTTATCCGTTATCGCACGAATAAAATTAGATTCTTTACCTAACCTGTTTAATAAATCGTTATGATATTTATCCCAATCTTTTATTGGATTTTTTGCAACGCCACAATCCATAGCAGCTTTTGCTACCGCCGGCGAAACAGTAGTTATTAATCTTGGATCAATTGGCTTCGGTATAATATAGTTTCTACCAAAATTTACATTCGATTCATTGTAAGCTAAATTTACAATTTCTGGAACTGGCTCCTTTGTTAGTTTGGCAAGAGCATAAACAGCGGCCAACTTCATTTCTTCAGTAATTTTGGTGGCCCTTACATCTAACGCACCCCTAAAGATATATGGAAATCCTAGTACATTATTTACTTGATTTGGGTAATCACTTCTACCAGTTGCAAGAATAATATCCGGACGAGAAGCAGTGGCTAACTCATAAGAAATCTCAGGATTAGGATTGGCTAATGCAAACACAATACAATCTTTATTCATGCTTCGCAACATATCTTGTGTAACCACATCTGCCTTTGATAATCCTACAAAAACATCTGCCTGTTTCATAGCCTCGGCTAAGGTATTCAAATCTCTCTCAGTAGCAAAAGGCTTCTTAATGACATCTAAATCTGGGTTGTCTGCTCTAATAACACCTTTGCTATCACACATTACCAAATTTTCTTTTTTAACACCAAGTGCCAACATGATTCTAGCACAAGAAATAGCACTTGCCCCGGCACCATTGTAAACTACTTTTACATCCTCAATATTTTTGTTTACCAATTCAAGTGCATTTAACAAAGCAGCACCCGTAATGATTGCAGTACCATGCTGGTCGTCGTGCATAATGGGTATATCCAATTCTTCTTTCAGCCTGCGCTCAATTTCAAAACACTCGGGCGATTTTATATCTTCTAAGTTTATACCACCAAAAGTAACAGCAATATTTTTAACTGTTTTTATGAATTCTTCTGTATCCTTTGTGTCGATCTCAATATCAAAAACATCAATGTCTGCAAAGATCTTAAACAATACACCTTTGCCTTCCATCACTGGTTTTGATGCTTCTGCACCTATATCACCTAAACCCAAAACAGCAGTACCATTACTTATCACTGCAACCAAATTCCCTTTCGCAGTATACTTATATACATCTTCCTTATTCTCTGCAATGGCAATACAAGGTTCTGCCACACCTGGCGAATATGCTAAACTTAAATCGCGTTTAGTATTAGTAGGTTTAGTTGGTATAACTGCAATTTTACCAGGTCTACCTTTACTATGATATTTTAGTGCGTCTTCTTTTAATGAACTCATCAATTATTTTTTAAAAATTAGGCTTAATACTCATATCAGCATAGTAATCTAAAATATAGTTTACTGCGTCATCCGCTGTGTCTACCAGCTTAAATAAAAACATATCATCCGGACTAATATTCTTTTCTTTTTCAAGCATTATGGTTTTTATCCAATCTATTAGTCCGCCCCAAAACTCTGTTCCTACTAATACCACTGGAAACTGAGCCACTTTATGTGTTTGAATTAAAGTTAAAGATTCAAATAATTCGTCGAGTGTACCAAAACCGCCTGGCATGGCAATAAAGCCTTGCGCGTACTTAACAAACATTACCTTTCTAACAAAAAAGTAATCAAAATTGATGTTTTTGTCACGGTCTACATACTTATTAAAAAACTGTTCAAAAGGCAATTCAATACCCAATCCAACAGATTTACCACCCGCCTCAAAAGCACCTTTATTTCCTGCTTCCATAATTCCCGGTCCGCCACCCGTTATTACACCAAATCCGGCTTGAACCAATTTTCTTGCAATTTCTTCAGAAAGCAAATAATACGGATGGTCGGGTTTGGTTCGGGCCGAACCAAAAATGGACACACAAGGACCGATTTTACTCATTTTCTCGAAGCCTTCAACAAACTCAGCCATTATTTTAAATGTTGCCCAACTGTCGCTCACTTTAATTTCAGGCCAATCTTTTTTCTGAAATGCTCTTTTAATTCTTTCTTCTCCGTCTAAATCTGTCATATTCTACAAATTAAAATTACCTAGATAAATACTACTAAGCAAGCATTTCTCTCAATACAGCAGAAATGATCTTACCATCAGCTTTGCCGGCCAACGCCTTCATGGCTAATGGCATTACCTTTCCAAAATCTGCTGCAGAACTAGCGCCAGCAGCATCTAATACAGGTTTCAATAAAGCTTTTATCTCATCTTCAGAAAGTTGTTTTGGCAAGTATTTTTCAATAACAGCCAACTCATCTCTTTCAACCTGAGCCAAATCTTCGCGCTTATTTTGAACATAAATATCCAAAGATTCTTTTCTTTGTTTGGCAAGCTTTTGAAAGATTTTAAGAGCCGCTTCATCCGATACAACACCATTAGCACCAGGCTCACTAGCTGCTAACAATAATGCTGATTTTAAACTACGTAAGGCTCTTAATGTAACCTCTTCTTTTGCCTTCATGGCCACTATTACATCTGCATTTATTTTTTCTTGTAATGTCATGCTCTAATCCAATTATTTCTTTTTATTAATGAATTTATTTCCCTTTCCTAGAAAGAAAGTAAAGGTATCGCTTCTTAGTCCTAAGCGCAAAGTTTCTAAAGGAATTACATCATTAGAAGCAATATTTCCTAAATTAACATTAGCACCCACTAATTTAATGAAATAGGTTTGTTGCGCTTTCTGTGGTGCTTCCCAGATAATTTTTTCTTCAGGAATCTTAGTTAATATTTCTTGAACCAAACCTTCTCTAACTTCACCGCTGCTTCTGTAAACCCCTACGTTACCTGCTTCACGAGCCTCTGCAATTACTTTCCAAGCTCCGGCTTTTAACTCTGCTTGCATCAATTCAATCCACTGGTAAGGAGGAATAATCTTCTCCACATCTTTACTACCTACTTCACTTAAAACGGTAACATGTTTACTCAATTTCTGAATATACTCAAGCTTCAAGTCATGCGGTAATTCTATAGAACCGTCTGAGATTTCTGCATGCTGCATTCCCAACTTCTCAAGCACTTTGATATAGTCCTCAAATTGATTTCTTACTAAATAGGCCTCAAATAAAGTTCCTCCAAAATATACAATGATGCCATTATTTTGGTAGAACTTAATTTTCTCTTCAACATTTGGTGTTACGAAGGAAGTACCAAATCCTAATTTAACAATGTCAATATATTCTCCACTTACCGAAATCATATCTTCAGCTTCTCTGAGACTAAGTCCTTTATCCATTACCATGGTTAAGCCTTTATCTCTAGGTTTGGCCGGACGATCGGGGATTTGTTTTAATTTAAAATTTTTCATACGTAGTTAACTCTGCTTAATTTTCGCAAAGCAGGGCAAAGTTATAAATTAAGCAGTCACTTTTTAACATAAAATCAATGAAAATGTTTAGCCTCTATGGCTATTAATTAAGTGCATGATGGCTGTTACTTTGCTTAGTTCAGGAGCTATGTCAAAAATTAGAAAGTAATCATGAAAATGCAATGAAAGCGCCTTTTCTAAATACAACAGAGCAGCACTTTCTTTTCCACTCAAATAGTTAAGAACTACCATTCGATAATAGTATTGGTGACATTCATCATCAAATGTTAAAGCAGTTTCAATAAGCTGAATGGCGTCGTCTATTCTATCCATTTTTAGTAACAGAAAAGAATAATCCAAATAAGCTTCCATCATTCCCGGATCTGCATCTAACAATCGTTTATACAGACTTTCTGCCTCCAAAAAATTATTCAATTGATATTCACATTCGGCCATTACCAACAAAAATTCTGCATTTTCTGGCTCAAGAAGAAGCGCTCTTTTAAAAAACACCAGAGAATCTTTGTATTGACCTTCCTTCTGAAAAGTAATTCCAATTCCAAACCAAGCTTCAGCAAGATTAGGATTAATCTTAGCTGCCTTCGAATAATTATCCCTTGCTAAAGTAAGCTCTCCAATTCGTTCGTAACAGCCAGCAAGATTGCAAAAACTAATGCTATCTCCACCTTCAATTCTTATTACCTCTATATAATCTTTTATAGCATCTTCAAATTCATCAAGTTCTACCAAAGCATTGGCACGATTAAAGCGAGCTATAGAATACTCCTCATCAATTGCCAAACAAAATTCAAATGCATTGATAGCCTCTCTGTGCTGCTCCATTTTACCATAAATTACACCAAGATTATACCAAGCCCCTAAATTATACGGATCTAAATCGATTAATTTATTTATCCATTTTATTCCTTCTTCATTTTGATAAACCATGCTGTAACAATTGGCCAATTCAAAATAAGCCTGTTCTAATGCCGGTTCCTCCTCAATAATTTTTTTGAAATAATTGGCAGCCAATAAAAATAAGTCATTCTCGTCGTACACATAAGCAATTTCAAAAAGCATATCTAAACGCTCGTCGGTATGCATTAATGCACGCTCAAAATAAACCTCAGCATCCTCTAACTCACCCAAATTAATGCAGACTTCACCCTTTAATAAAAACAAATCTGGGTTAAAAGGCTCGTACAATTCAGCACGATCTAATTCGGCCTGAGCCAATTCAAATTTGTTTTGCAATACATATACTTCTGCCAACTTAACCCAAAAATTAACGTGCGTAGGATATAATTCCTGACCAAATGCCACGGCCTCTATCGCACGTTTATATTTTACTGTTTGAATATAATAATCTATAATCCCCTCCATGGCTTCAGTATCAAAATAATCTTTAGTTTTATTTCGAACCATTTTCTCGTATCGCTGCACATTGCTGCTAACATCCTCACCTAAAAAATCATTGCCTTCCATACGCAGTTTAATTTAGCTCAAATTTAATTTCTTCCAGTCATCAATAAAACAAAAAAAGCTCAATAATTTTTCAAATCTTTGAACATTCTAAAAATCAACTGTTCAATATATGAAATTAAAATTAGCATTCGGATTGATAACCTTACTTTTAACGCAACTTAACGCACAAATGTTGCCAAAAACTAGTAATCAGGCAAAGTGGCAGCAAAAAGTGGATTATCAAATTTCGGTTTCATTAAATACTCAAAATCATACCCTAAACGCTTTTGAGACCATTTTTTATACAAATAACAGTCCTAACACTCTCCAAGAAATATTCATTCACCTGTGGCCCAATGCCTATAAAAACAGAAATACTGCCTTTGCCAAGCAAGAATTGGAAAAGGGCGATCTAAAATTTTATTTCTCGCAAGAAAGCGAAAAAGGATATATCGACTCACTTAATTTTACAAGTAAAGGCAAAGCACTTAAATGGAATTATACTTCTGATATAGATATTGCCATAGTTAAATTAAATGAGCCTCTCAGACCTGGTGAATCCATCGAAATAAGCACACCCTTTTTTGTAAAGTTGCCAAAAGTATTCTCCAGACTTGGTCATGAAGACAGTATATATTGTATTACCCAATGGTATCCTAAACCTGCAGTATACGACGTGAATGGATGGAATCCAATGCCATACCTAAATCAGGGAGAGTTTTATAGTGAATTTGGAAAATTTGATGTGAGTATCAGTGTGCCGAAAAACTTTTTGGTGGCTGCAACGGGTTTGGTTCAGGCCGAAGAAGAAAAAAATTGGTGGTTAGAACGAAGTAAAAATCCAAAAGCAGAACACCCCTCTGCAAACAAGACAAAAACTGTCAGATTTATTCAAGATTCTGTGCACGATTTTGCTTGGTTTGGCAGCGAAAAATTTACCAGCGCAAATAGTAGCGTTACGTTAAACAATGGAAAAATAGTTGAAACCTGGTTATTTGGAAAGCCTGAAAAGAAAAATAAAGCTCCAGAAGGAATTGAGTTTATTAATGAGGGCGTAAAATTTTACTCTGATAAGGTGGGTAATTACCCCTACTCTATTGCTCAAGTAGTTATTACACCTTTGGTAGCAGGTGCCGGCATGGAATACCCAACTATTACAAATTGTGGTTCTAATGATAAAACTACCATTGTACACGAACTAGGTCATAATTGGTTTTATGGCATTATTGCTAGTAACGAAAGAGAATATCCTTGGATGGATGAGAGCATAAATACTTACTACGAAGAGCGAAATAAAAGGGAAAATGCTGCAAAGAAAAAACAGGTAGAAAGAACCGGATTCTTAGCCAGATTATCAAACATAGACCAGAGCAATTTTCTATATAAATATAGTGCTAGAAAAAACATGGATCAAGCCGGAAACTTACATTCTAATGAGTATACCGATAATAATTATGGCGCTATCATTTATGCTAAAAATCCTATCGCTTTGCAATATTTAGAATCCTATTTAGGAACAGAGAAATTCGACAGAATGATGCAAGAATATTTTGAAAAATGGAAATTCAAACATCCATTACCTAAAGATTTTATCGACCATGTAAACCAATACTCAAATGAAGATTTGTCTTGGTTTTTTAATGATGTTTTGGGTTCAAGTAAAAAGTTCGATTATAAAATCTCTTCAGTCTCTAAGGATAAAATAAAAATCAAAAATAAAGGCTCTATAAATGGTCCGTTTTCTATAAGCATATTAAGTGACGATTCTTTACTAAAAACAACATGGGTAAAAGGGTTTGAAGGCAAACAAACATATAACATTAACGCCTTACAATTTTCACAATACCAAAACGCTCCTAATGTAAAATTTCAATTGCATTATGGATATAAATCATTCGACTTGTACCATCAAAACAATGAAATGCCAGCAAAAGGCTTATGCAAAACCTGCAAACAAATAAAATTTCAGCCGCTGTTTAGCATGGAACAAGAGCAAACCCGACAAGTATTTTGGGCGCCTGTTTATGCTTTTAATTACAGTAATAGATCTATGTTGGGAGTGGCATTTTACAATAGTATGATACCGCAAAAGAAGAGTGAATTTGTGTTTTTACCTTTATATAGTTTTGAAACGAAAGACCTCAATGGATACGCACAATACTGGCGTAATTTCTATACTCAAGGTAAGTTAAAAAGTATTCAGGTTGGACTAAAATCATCGAGATTTGCCACAAGAGGTACTTTCTACAATTCTGGAGATCCAATTTTACATGCCTTTATCGAAGATTCTGCTTATGCCAATTACTATGGCAATATGAGCTACGAAAAATTAGCCCCATTTATTAGGTTCAATCTAAAGCCCAAGAAAGCAAGAAGTGGCATTGAACAAGCTTTTGAATTAAGATATGTAATGATTAACGAACAAGCTGCCGATAGAGCTTTTTCGTATATGTTTTTGAGAGATTATTATGGAATAGCTACTGCAGGATATGAGTACAAAAATCCAGCGGTTTTATACCCTTCTCAATTGCGAGTTAACTTCCAAAAAGGAGTGCAATTTGCAACAATGAACAAACTTAGTTTGGAATTTATTCAGCAATTTAAAGTAAGCAAACATAAAAGCATGGCCTCGCTTAGATTCTTTGCAGGTACATTCTTATTTACCAAAACCAGAGAATCCTCATTAAAAACAGATCTGTTCGGACAAAGAGCTTATTTCCAAGCAGGAGGAAGAACAGGTATTAACGATTATCTCTATGATGAAGCAATGGTTGGAAGGCCATTAATGTCAACAGACAATGGCATTTCGGGAATGTCTCGCGTATTTGCCAACCAAGTTCTTTTAGGAGAAGCAGGCTTCAGAAACTTTGCTAATGTGGGTTCAACCAATACCTTTTTAAGCGCCCTGAACCTAAGCTACCCTGCCCCTATTCCGTTTCCAATTGGAGTGTATACAGACATACTTTACTGGCAACAACCTGCCGGTGAAATTACCATATCGGGTGTGGCGGGAATTAGTACTATTACCTTTCCTCCTAAAATGCAGTTAACCTACAGTGGTGGTATTTATTTAGATGTAATCAGAGATGTAGCAACCATGTATATTCCTTTGTTCTATTCTTCGGATGTATTAGGATATTGGGATAACAATAATTTTGATACATTATTTAAAAGGGTTAGTTTTTCTATTAATTTAAATAAGTTGAACCCAATTGATTTGATAAGAAACATAAAACTTTAATCCTTAAATCATTTTAAAATCAGTAATTTCGTACCTTAATTAAACCCATAATTATGACAAACAAATCAGCAAGTTTTTCTTTAGATTTTTTAAAGGAACTAGGCATACAAGCAGAGAATAAAGGTACCTCTACCGGACAAAATTATATTACTAGTGCGGGTGCAAAAACAAGAGAAATATATTCGCCTGTTGATGGAAATCTTATTGGAAAAATATCTTTTACAAGCGAAACTGAATACAACCAAGTTATTGAAAAAGCCAAAGAAGCATTTAAAACATGGAGAAAAGTACCAGCTCCAAAACGTGGCGAGATTGTAAGACAATATGGAAATTTACTTCGTAAACATAAAGATGCACTTGGCCGTTTAGTGAGTTACGAAATGGGAAAGAGCCTACAAGAAGGTTTAGGCGAAGTGCAAGAAATGATAGACATCTGCGATTTTGCGGTTGGCTTAAGTAGACAGTTGCACGGACTTACCATGCACAGCGAAAGACCCAACCACAGAATGTACGAGCAATACCACCCATTAGGAATTGTAGGTATTATATCTGCTTTTAATTTCCCTGTGGCAGTATGGAGCTGGAATAGCGCATTAGCAGCTGTTTGTGGTAATGTGTGTGTTTGGAAGCCATCCGAAAAAACACCACTTTCTGCTGTGGCTTGTCAGAATTTAATGGCTCAGATTTTAAAAGAAAATGATTTACCTGAAGGAATATTCTGTTTGGTAAATGGCGATTTTGAAGTAGGACAATGGATAAGCAACGACGAGAGAATTCCGCTGGTATCTGCCACTGGTTCTACTAGAATGGGTAAAGCCGTTGGATCGGCCCTAGCCCAAAGATTTGGCAAAGCATTATTAGAACTTGGTGGCAATAACGCCATTATTTTAACAGAAAATGCCAACTTAGATTTAGCTATGATTGGCGTTTTATTTGGAGCTGTAGGTACAGCCGGACAAAGATGTACAACTACTAGAAGGCTTATAATTCACGAAAGCTTATACGATACGGTTAAAGAAAAATTGGTGAAAGCTTACGGGCAATTAAGCATTGGAAATCCGCTAACGGGCAATTTGGTGGGTCCGTTAATAGATAAAGATGCCGTAAATGCCTATTTAAATGCCATTAAAAATGTACAGGCAGAAGGCGGAAAAGTATTGTGCGGCAATGAAGTATTATCCGGCCCAGGATATGAAAGCGGTTGTTATGTAAAACCAACCATATGTGAGGCCATGAACCATTATCATTCGGTTCAGTCAGAAACCTTTGCGCCTATTTTATATTTGTTAAAATACAAAGATTTAGAAGAGGCAATAGACATGCAAAACGGCGTTAAGCAAGGATTAAGCTCTAGTATTTTTACAAATAATCTGTTAGAAGCAGAACAATTCTTGAGCGCTTGGGGAAGCGATTGTGGAATTGCCAATGTAAATATTGGAACGAGTGGAGCAGAAATTGGAGGAGCTTTTGGCGGCGAAAAAGAAACAGGTGGCGGTAGAGAAAGTGGCTCTGATGCTTGGAAAGTTTATATGCGTAGGCAAACCAATACCATTAATTATGGAAGTGAACTTCCGTTGGCACAAGGTATAAAATTTGACCT
>JAKRSG010000143.1 GCA_022402405.1 Bacteroidia bacterium
GCTGGTAAAAGAGGTAAATAATATCCAGGCCATGTTAACCATAATTGCAATACTGATAGGGTGTTTAAGCACTCTAAAATCGTAGGTGCCATCAATGGTAAACTTGTAAATAACCAGTAAAAATACTCCAATGATAAGAGGTTCTGCGGGTAATGAAAGGCCCATGCCCAATACCACATCTTCTATGTTTACAGAAAGTGGTATTAAAAAAACTAAGGCAATAATTAAATGATCGAGTTTTAATATAGCCAACAACAAAAGCGCGCCCAAGATGGGTAGGGCAGGGGTGTAGAAAAACTCAAAAGCAATTCCAATGGTGTTTAGTAAAATAAACAGAAACCCTGTGCCTAGGAGCCACTTTGTTTTTGTTGCCGAATCCAATTAAACTAGGATATTAAATTGTTCTTTTGATCGCCAAATTTCTCTACAAAAAGCAATACTATACAAGCCAAGATAAAAGAACCAAGCACTGAACCAATAACAATTAATGAACGCAATGGATAGGTTTTGCGCTCTGCCGGAGAAGCTTGTTGTAGAACAAATACATTACTAAGATTACCTTCTACGTCGATTTTGGCTTGATCTAGCTTTTTCTTTAACTCGTTTAATTGCTCAATTTGTAATTCTAATGTACCGTTAAGTGATAATGATTCTGCACCGTATTTGGCCAAATTATCTTGTTGTTTACGGATGTTTTCGTTCATGCCCACTTTACCAATAATCTCGGTAATGGCTTTAGATTGCTCTTCGGCATTGTAAACTCCTTTGGCACCTAATTCTTGCATTCTTTGTTTGATAGAATTAATCTCTTCTTCTTTACGCTTATATTCTGTTTCTATAATTTGAAATGCCTGCATAGCGAGTTTGCGCTGAACTTCTGTTTTAACGCTGTCTAAAATCATCACAATTCCGTTGGCTACATCTGCTGCTAGTTCTGGTTTTTCGTCTAAAACACTAATTTCAATAGAAGCATAAGGAGTTTTTTTAACGCTAATGTTTTTGTCGTATTTCTTTCCTAATTTATAATTCTTCTCAGGATCATTTGGGTCTATGCGGTAATTTTCTAGTAAGTTAAACTGTCTTATAACTTTACCTTTTAAATAGTCCGATTCCAAAATCTGCACGTATTGTTGTGCCGCTACCTGCTCTCCAAATTCTAGTGGGTCTTTTTGTTTAACCCTACTATCTGTTAATAATGCAGATGAAATAGAGTTGTTGGTAGAAGGATAAAATACCGCAGTAGATTTGTATTTGGGTCTAATTATCCATGGACTAGAAATAAGTATAGACAATACCGCAGATACACTGCAAATAATAATGAGCTTTTTTCTCCATTTAAAAATGAAGTGAAATACATCGATGAGTTCGAAGTAATATTGTTTCTTTTTCTTATTCATACCCTTTGTCGCAAAAATATAAAAAATAGCTTAGATACCTTCTTTTTCGTTGGATCTAGATTTTATTAATGTCATTGCCTGCTGTAAATCGATGATTTTTAGGTAAATCATTAAAGTTAGACTGCTTACAAACAACACAATACTTGTTTGCCACCAGCTAAATTCAAATTGTAAACTCAAAAACATTAATAGGCAGATAACGGAAATTGATTTTAAAAAATTGCGGATAAAGCTTGGTTCAAACCGAATTTGTAAGCGTAACTTACCAAACCAAAAATTGCTTAATCCAATAAAACTTTGAGTGCTTAAGGCTGCAATGGCTGCTCCATAAGCTTTGTATGTGGGTATAAGCCATAGGTTCAAACCGATGTTTATGATAAGTGCTATGGCTGCAAGTGTGTTTAATAATTTAAAGTTTCCGTTTGCCGTTAGCAAGGTGCCGTATATATACATGCTGCAAAGGGGTAAAAAGCATAATATTACTAAACCAAAAATTTGGGCGGCATAGGTGGTACTCTGACTGTTTAAAAGCAATATGATTGGCTCTTGGTAAAAGAATGCAATGAGGCAAAAAGTGAAGGTGGGAATGAGTAATAAGCCGGTGCTAAATTGTACCAAACTATTGAGTTCTAATTTGGAGGCAATCATTTTAGAAAACATTGGTAACAGCAACATAGCCACTAAAGCGGCCATCATATTTGCGGCTTCTAAAAGTCTAAAGGCAGAGGCATAAATGCCGTTTTGTATGTTGCCATCTTCTAATAATTGCGGCATTAAAACAAAATCTAAGCGGGTGTAAAATGTCATTAACAAAGATAAAAGCGCATACGGTAGCATGTTTCTTATAATCTTTTTAAATTCACCCAAATTTATGTCCCAGTTTAAAAATTTTATGTGTGGTTTTATTACAAAAAATGAAACCAAAACGGCACTAGAATAAGCAATGGTTTGAGCCCAAATAAACTTACTGATGCTAATTTCTGTGAACCCAAACCAAAGCATGAGTCCGCATAAAACAATCATTAATAATCTATCTACCACCGAAAGCATTGCATCGGTTTTAAACAATTGCAATCCTCCCACAATGCTTCTAAAAAAGGTGTAGAAATAGCTTAAAATTTGGTTCAGCCCTAATACCCAAAGTAAAGAAATTTTATTTAGTGGGTATTTCATAAGGTAAGCCAAACCTAATGTTAACACTATATAAATTAGGCTTGAACCTAATTTAAATCCGGTTAATGCTACAAATTCCCTACTAAGTTTTTGGGGGTCTTTGGCAATGTTTGAGGAAGTGTAATTATTAATTCCAAGGTCTAATAGGGTTATAAACAGCATAGAGAAAGCAAATAAATTGCTGTAAATCCCGTACTGCTCGTATCCTACGGCATTTTGCACACCTCTGTCTATGCCCAAAATCCAAAAGGGTTGAATAAGCAGGTTAACAGACATGAGCAAAATAAAATTGCTAACAAAGGTTTTTTTCATGAGCCTTACTTGGCATTATGGCGGTAAAATTATTGATTCGTGCAAACTTTGCATCATAGTAGTATAAAATAATTTTTTAGGCTGAACCAAAACATGGCATTAATTCAATTTTCTCAAAATGCTTTGATAGAAGCGGGTTGCGATGAGGCAGGACGTGGTTGTTTGGCTGGTCCGGTTTACGCAGCTGCTGTTATTTTAAATCCAAAGAAAAGAATTCGGGGTTTAGATGATTCTAAAAAACTCACCGATGCCATGCGCTATAAGCTTCGACCAGAAATAGAAGATAAAGCTTTGGCATTTGCTGTTGCCTCGCTTAATAATATAGAAATTGATCAGTTTAATATTCTTAAATCTTCCTTTTTGGCCATGCATAAAGCCATTGAGCTACTAAAAGTAAAACCGCAATTATTACTTATAGATGGCAATAGATTTATTCCATTCGAAGGTATTCCGCATCAATGCGAAATTAAAGGCGATGCACGTTTCCAAGCCATAGCAGCGGCTTCTATTTTGGCCAAAACCTATAGAGATGATTTTATGAAAGAAATACATCAAGAATTTCCAAATTATGCTTGGGATAAAAATATGGGTTATCCAACAAAAGCCCACAGAGCTGCCATAAAAGAGCATGGTCCATGCAAATATCATAGGTTAAGTTTTAAATTATTGCCCAATCAACTTCAGTTGTTTTAGTGTACTTATTAATGTCTAAACACGATTCGCAGGATTTTGGGATGGGCACGATTTTAATCCCGGTAATCCCGTAATCCTGCGAATCGTGTTTAGACATTAATAAAAAGGGAGAGAGTGAATTAGGTTAAAAATGGCATAATATGACATAAAATTAATATTCAAATTGTAAATCTCAGTGCTAAAAAAGTATTTTGCAACCTTTTCAATGAAAACGTAATGCAGAGTTACTTTAAGAATAAGCGTATTTTAATAACAGGAGCTTCGTCTGGCATTGGCAATGCATTAGCAGTTGCCATAGCGCAACCTTCTGTTCATCTTATTTTGGTAGCTAGAAATATAGATAAACTACAATCTGTAGCCCAAGCATGTGAGGCAAAAGGTGCTAGCACCGAAATGCATTTTTTAGACGTTTCTAAAGAATCTGACATAATTGCTTTTGCTCAACAACTCAAACAAAACCATTCATATTTAGATGTTCTAATCAATAACGCTGGAATTAGTCAGCGCTCGCAAGCAGAGGAAACTTCATTAGAAGTGGATAGGCGAATCATGGAAGTGAATTTTTTTGGTCAGGTTCAACTCACAAAACAATTATGGCCATTGTTGTGTAATTCTTTGCATGCCAATATTGTTCTTATAAGTTCTGTGGTTGGAACTTTTGGGTTTCCTCAAAGAAGCGCTTATTCGGCATCTAAACATGCTATGGAGGGTTTTTTTGAATCTTGGATGCTCGAGAATAGCAGGGAGAACATTCATTTTACTGTGGTGTCTCCAGGAAGAATTCAGACGGATATTTCGCAAAATGCTTTGAAGGCAGATGGTACAGCTCATCAAAAAATGGATGATGGTCAGTTAAACGGAATACATGCCGCTGTTTGCGCTCAGAAAATAATTAAAGGGGTAAGTAAAAATAAAAGAAAAATATACGTGGTTCAAAAAGAAATGGTATTGATAATCCTTAGAAAAGTTTGGCCAACGTTGTTTGTATATTTAGTAAAAAAATTAAAATTAGCTTAGGAAAATGGGTTTTATTTCGGGTATTCAACAGGTAGGTATTGGCTGCAGCGATTCGCCGGCACGTTTTAAATGGTTACGAAAAACATTTGGTGTAAATGTGCAAATTTTCGACGATGAAGCTCCTGCACCTCTCATGACACGCTACACCGGCGGTGAAGTGCAAAAACGCAGAGCCATTCTTGCCATGAATATGAATGGTGGTGGGGGAGCAGAAATTTGGCAGTTTACGAGTCGTAAATCAGCTAAAGGTCCGGATATGCAGTGGGGCGATTTAGGCATAAACGCAGTAAAGCTTAAATCAAATAATCCTGTCGAATCGCAGCGTTTAATCTCTCAAAATCAAACTTGTACTCCCGTTCATAAAGATCCTAAGAATCAAGATACGTTTATGGTAAAAGATGAGGATGGAAATTCTTATCAGGTAGTGGAGGATAATTCTTGGTTTAAAAACATGGTTTTTATGCAAGGCGGATTTTGTGGTGCTGTAATCGGTGTTTCTAATGTTGATATTTCTATCGCATTTTACCAAAATGGATTAGGTATTAGCGAAATTATTTATGATGAAACAGGCACTTTTCCCGACTTAGGCGAAGAGTACAAAAACCAAAGATTTCGCCGAGCGTTGCTAAAATTTACCAACAAATATACTGCGCCATTCAGTCATTTATTAGGGGATATTCAAATAGAACTTATCCAATGTCTCGATAGAAAACCTGTGAAGTTGTTCGAGAATAGATTTTGGGGCGATTTAGGCTTTATACATTTATGTTTTGATGTGCCTAACCTATCTCGTTTAAAGGATAATTTAACTCGTTTCCGTTACCCACTTACTGTTGATAGTGGAGATACTTTTGATATGGGTGAATCGGGCGGTAGATTTGCCTATGTGGAAGATCCTGATGGTACTTTAATAGAAATGGTGGAAACCCACAAAGTACCTATTCTAAAGAAATTTGGCTGGTACCTAAACCTCAAAAAGCGTGGTCAGGATAAACCACTTCCTTCTTGGATGATAGCCCTCATGGGTTTAAACAAAATTAGAGACTAACTAAGGCCTGAACCAAACCAGCTAAGAGCAAAAGATAGATTGGCCACAGGAAAATAAATAATCCAAAGCGAATAGAGTCTTGGAATATTTTCTGCTTTACAATCTTGGGTGCAAGGGATGAACACAACAAGTAATAAGGCCAAAAAATTAGACTTAATTGTATAAAACTTGCTCCTTTTTTAGGAGCTGGTTTTTGTTTTTTAGAACTTAATTTTTGTACTATTTCTAGTCCGTTTATTTCTGAATTATTTAACTGGTTAAACTGATTTGTAAACTTTCTATGTTCTTCAGAGTCCTCTGTTAATTCTCGGTCGATGTATGCTAGTTTTTCAAAGTCATGACTCAAACGTTCATTTAATTCTTTAACAAATAATGCCTCGTTTTTTTGGTAGTTCAAGTCGTCACTAGTATATGCTTTCCCAAAATTTATGAGTATATTTTTTCCTTCGCCTTGGTAATGTTCGTAGGTTATTCCCACTGGTACAATGGCTAGGTTTTGCGCATCATTATCGCTGTTCCAAGCTTTTTTGGCAATGCGTGCCGGACCTTTTTTTAAACTGCGTAAGTCCCAATTGTTTTCGCTTAAACCTTCTGCAAAAATGAGCACAATTTCGTTTTTTTCGAGGATATTCTGACAAGCATCGAAGGTCTCGGTATTCTTGTTTAGGTTTTCTTTGCCTTCCGATAATCTATAAACAGGTAACATGTTTAAAGAACCTAAAACTTTTGCAGCCGTTTTATTAGAGAAAGCATCACCTCGGGCTAAAAAATGCGTGTCTCTTGGCAAGGCGGCACCTATTAAAACTGCATCTAAAAACGAATTTGGATGATTAGCAGCCAATAAAACTGGTCCCTCTTGCGGCAAATTTTCGATGCCGCTCACTCGTATATTTTTGTAATAAATATGCGATAATAGGCGGGTGTTCCATTTGCAGTACTTGTAAAATAATCCCATGATTGCAATAGTAATTAAGTTTCAGAATCCATCCAAATTCTATACGCCTCATCGGCCTGTAAATGCAACATTTGTAATCCGTTTATGGTGTTTGCACCTGCTTTGGTTGCCGCTTTTAAGAATTGAGTTTCTTGTGGCAGGTATATCAAATCGTAACAAAAATGCTCACTACTTAAGTCGCTAAAATCAATGTTTAACCTATCCTCCACGTTTGGAAACATGCCAACAGGTGTAGTTTGAATAATCAATTTATACTGCGATAATTTGAGTAAATGTGCATCGTTTAAATGGATATCAAATTCACCACTTCTGGCCAAAATTTTATATGGAATATGCATTTGCTTTAGTGCCACTTGCACCGCTTTAGCAGCACCACCATTGCCAATAACCAAGGCTTCATTTATTCTGGCTGAACCTAAAAATGATTCAAGCGATTTTTTGAATCCATATAAATCTGTATTATGGCCAATACGTTTTTTGTTGAAGCCAATTTCAATGCAATTAACCGCCCCACATAATTGGGCAGATTCTGCTAAAGAATCTAAATACGGTATTACACTTTGTTTATAGGGTTTTGTTACGTTTAATCCGCGTAATAAGGTTTCGTTAACTAAAAAGTTTGGAAGAAGGTCTATCGACTCGATGGGGTAATTTTGATATACATAATCCTGCTTATTATCTTCAAATTTTGAAGTGAAATAATCAACAGAAAATGTATTTGAAAGAGGATATCCAATCAACCCAAATTTCTTCTTTATTTCCATTTGGTTCAGGACGAAATTAACGGAGTTGGGTTTCTTTTAACTTCATTACCTTTTGAAAGGCTTTGTTCATTTTTTGAATGTCTTTTAAAAGTTCAACTCTACCCCTTTTATCCAAAGCGGATGTAAGGTAGATAGGAGGGAGTTCTTCCCAATTCTCGAGAAGTTTCTCTTTAAAACGCTCCACATTTCTCTCGGCTTCTGCGTTCTTTAACTTATCTAGTTTAGTAAAAACTATGCTAAAAGGTATGCCTTTTTCGCCCAGCTGATTGATGAAATTCAAATCGTTTTCTTGAGGTTCAATCCTAGTATCAATTAAGGTGAATAAATTTACGAGATGATCGCGTTTTTCGAGGTAATTCCAGAGTGTTTTTTCCCAAGAACTACGCAGGTCTTTAGAGCGTTTAGCATATCCATAACCAGGTAAATCTACTAAGTTCCATTCTTCGTTTACGCAGTAAAAATTCATGCTTATAGTTTTTCCCGGCGTACCAGAGGTTCTGGCCAATTCTTTGCGCTGAACCAACATGTTTATCAGGGATGATTTTCCTACATTACTTCTGCCAATAAAGGCGTATTCGGGTAGGTCCACTTTCGGACAATCTTTTAAACTATTAGAACTTGTTTTGTATACCGCAGAACTTATTTCCATAAAGCAAAAGTAGATTATAATTCTTTAAATAGTAAATTTATGAAAAATGTATACTGCTTCGCATCGCTCTAAAGCCACTAAATTCTGGTTACTAGGACCTGAATTAATTTACTAAGTTTCGGTTCAGCCAGAGCGGCTGCGTCTAAAACATCTTGTAGGCTTATCTTTCTTATCTTGCCTTCCACACCTAAATCAGTAATTACCGAAACAGCAAACACACGCATGCCCATATGGCGTGCCACAATATTCTCGGGCACGGTGCTCATTCCAACAGTATCGGCCCCAATTATTCTCAGGTATTTATATTCTGCAGGCGTTTCTAATGCGGGTCCTTGAACAGCCGCATAAACTCCTGTTTGTAATTTTATATCCAATTCTTTGGCAACAGATTTTGCCTTTTCTATCAATTCCAAATCATATGGCTCACTCATATCCGGAAATCTGGGGCCAAGTCTATCATCGTTTTTACCTCTTAATGGATGCTCTGGCAATAAGTTTATATGGTCGGTAATAAGCATCAAATCGCTTATTTCAAAGCTTGGGTTCAGTCCGCCAGATGCATTTGAAATGATTAGATTTTTGATTCCTAATAACTTTAGAACTCTTACCGGAAAAGTAACTTGCTCCATAGAATAACCTTCGTAATAATGAAATCTTCCTTGCATTACGATAACGGCCACTCCGTTTAATGTGCCAAATAATAATTTGCCTTTATGACTCTCAACTGTGCTAAGTGGAAAATGAGGAATATCCTTATACGAAATGGAAGCATGAATTTCTAAATCGTTTACCAATGCACCTAATCCAGTACCCAAAATGATTCCGGTTTTAGCATCGTTGTAATAGTGTTTTAAGAAATCAATACTCTCTTGGATGGCTGCTAACATATTGTAAAATAGTTTTTTGAAATGCTTTTTCGTCTAACTCTGAAAAGGCAATTTCTATAGGTAAATAAAAAATAGGTAATGTTCTAATTCTCTCAGCACCGTTGGCCTGAACCAACTTTTGATAATCTTTTTCGGTGCTTATAATAACTTTTCGACTGGAATTTAATTGGTCGAATTCAGCTATAATATTGTCCAAATCTTTGTCAGTAAACTCGTGATGATCTGGATATGATTTCATTTGAACCAAGGGTGCTAGGGTTCTTAAATGTTGCTCAAATATTACAGGACGAGCAATTCCAGAAATACCCAAAATGGCATCAAACGATGTTGGGTTTGAGTCATTAAAAAAAGGAACAATAGAACCATACACTATGTGCGAGAAAAACACTTGTTGATGGGGAAGTGGATTGAGTTTTCTAATGATATTTGCTCTTTCGTTTTCACTTAAATTCTGCTGGCATTTTGTTACCACAATAATGTCTGCTCTTTTGGCTGCTCCTTTGTATTCTCTCAGGTATCCACACGGAACTAAATAATCTTCACAATACAACCTGTTTTGTTCTGTTAGTAGTATGTTTAATCCTGGTTTTAAAGCTCTGTGCTGATAGGCATCATCTAGTAAAATGATGTCAGTTTCGGGAGCATCAAAAAGTAAATTTGGAACACCTAAAACTCTGTTTTCAGATACTGCTACAGCAATGTTTTTAAACTTACTTGCTATTTGAAAAGGCTCATCACCCAATGTAAAAGGTGTACTATCTTCGGTAGCAAATACATAGCCTATTGTTTTTCTTTTGTAGCCTCTGCTTAATACTGCCAGCCTATAATTTTCCTTGCTAAATAATCGAATAAGGTATTCGATATGTGGTGTTTTTCCAGTGCCACCAAAAGCTAAATTTCCTACATTTATAATAGGCAAATCAAAGCTACTACTTCCTGTAAAACCAATATCATATAAATGATTTCTGAGGCGCAATATTCCCTCGTATAACCAAGCCAGAGGTAATAATATGAGTTGGAAAAATTTCAAAGTAAAGGTTGTTTTTTGCTAGCAAGTTTAAGGATTTGTTGATTAACTTGTTGAAAAACTCAAAGCATGTACTGTAAAGTGCTCAATAAATGTAGGTTAGGAATTTTGGTGTAAATGGCTTATCCTTGTAAAATTTATTTTTTAAAGTTTAGCTGATATAAAATCGGTTCAAACCAAATAATTTAAATATGATTAGAAAAAAAGGATTCGTTTTAACTTATATATATTTGTGTATTGGGTTAGGTTTATTTGCCCAACCACTCGTTAGTGGTTTCAGTTCAGATTTTCACACTAGGTTGGCCAGAATTGATAGCAATACACTTAACTTAAGAAACAAATTATATCCAAAAACCGATGCAGGAAACTTAAATGTATATGGTTTTGAACCGAATGAAATTCCTGTTTACTCAGATTCTATTTATGCTTTTAGGTTAAGCTTGTTGGAGATGGAAATTCCGATGGATTATAACCAACAAGTTCGTGCATACATAGATTTATACGCCAATAGGAAAAGAAATTTGATAAGCAAAGTGCTCACTACTTCTAAGTTTTATTTTCCCATTTTTGAGGAGGTTTTCGATAGAGAAAATGTACCTATGGAATTTAAATATTTGGCTGTAATAGAAAGTGCGTTAAATCAAAGAGCTATTTCTCCGGTTGGCGCAGCAGGTTTATGGCAATTTATGGCTCCCACAGGTAGAATGTACGGCTTAAAATCTGATTCGTACATCGACGATAGAAAAGACATCATTAAATCAACCGAAGCTGCTGTTAAATATTTCAAAAATTCGTATCGTTTGTACAATGATTGGTTGTTAGTTATTGCCAGTTATAATTGTGGTCCGGGTAACGTTAACAAAGCCATTAAACGCGCAGGTGGTAGCAAAAATATTTGGGAGATAATGCCTTATTTGCCTCGAGAAACTCGTGGGTATGTACCAGCATTTATCGCTGCTGCGTATGTGATGAATTATGCAAGCGAGCATAATATATTTCCTTCAGAAGATGAACCCTATTTTCATCTAGATACCGTGCATGTAGATAATAAAATGTCTATAGAGAAATTAGCTATGGCCTTGGGTACAACCTCTGAAGAAATAAAGCAATATAATCCTTCCTTAAAAAGAGGTGTTATTCCATTTAACACAGAAGGTACTGTTTTAACTCTACCTTACCATCATGCGGTAAAAGTAGCCGCTCTGCGTCACGATTCGTCTTTTAATAATAAGCTAGATGCCAATTTAATGGCCATGAATCGTTCTTCCTCTTCTAGTAAAGAAATTGGTTCAGACAAAATTATTTACAAAGTTAAGAGCGGAGATTATTTGGCTAAAATTGCCAAAAAATATGACGTAAGTGTAGCCGAGTTAAAAAAATGGAATAAGAAAACTATTAAAGGTAACAAGGTTTCTAAAGGTCAAAAACTAACCATTTACCCAAATAGGGCTTAATTCGTTTTTACAGCGTGTATCATGGTTTTTTTGCCTTCGTTGTTAAGGCTAAAGAATAAATAATTATCTCCTCCGTCTTTCAATTTAAATAAAGATTTTAGCTCCTCCGTTTGCATCGGAAAATTTCTTTTGCTTACATTGGCTTGTTCTATCTTGGCCTGAACCAAATATTCTTTTACCTTGCTTTTGGAAAACGCTATTTTTTGGATGATTCTGAAACTTCTTCCCATGAAATTTTCAGGAATATGATGACCAAGATAATAGTGACTGTTTTTAGTAAATAAATCTAAGCCACAAAACTTGCCATACTCGTCGCTCAATCCGCTTTTGATGATGCTTGAATGTGCTTCAAAAAAATATTCTGAAGCATTAGGTTCAGACATATCTTGGGTCTTGTTTTGATTAGTTGAAAAGGTAATAGGAGTGTGGTTTTCTGAAATAATAACAGCCTCGATTTCTTGTTGTGTTGTAGGTTGATAATCTACCAAAACCAAGACTTCCTTTACTTCTGATTTGTATCCTACCACCCAAATTTTACTCCAAAAGGGCAATGCTTTTTTAAGGTAGCTAAGGTCTACCATCGGACTCATCTTAAGTAATACTCGAGGGCATATTTGTTTGCATTGGTTTTCTATTTCGAGAAAGTTGGGTTTACCATTTTCAAGAAAAAAGGCTTTTCCTTGTCCTATTCTGCGGTCGGCATCTAAAAATATAAGATCAAATTTCTCTTTAGTTGCTTGCAGGAATTCTTCGGCGCTTATATCTAATCTTCTTATGTTATTTACTCCTAATTTCTGGAAGTTGGTCCTTACCAATTGGTTCAAAAATACATCTGGGTCTAAGGATATTATTTTCTCAAATTGCTTTGAAAAAGCCCAATCGTCAACTCCTAAACCTCCAGATAGATCGAGCAAGGTGCGACCTTTAATTAATTGAGATTTAAAAAAAGCAGACGTTTCACTACTAGCTTGTTCATAACTTTTAGAGGTAAACCAGCAGGCTTTTTCAACAAAAGTAGGAATTTTGTTCTTGGCTTTAGGATACACAGATAATTGCTCTGCTAATAAGGAGTTTAATTCTTTTGTATTATCTTTGCTGCCAAGTAAAAAATCTTCGGCGGCTTTATGTTTGTTTTGGGTTAAAAATAATTCCAAATCAAATGAAGATAATAGTTCTGATAAGCCGGGCGTTGTATTCAAAAGAAATAAAAATTAAAATGAAAAAGTTGTTGTATGGTTTATCACTATTGGCTCTTTTAAGTCTTAGTGCTTGTAAAGGAAGTTGTCCTAAATTTTCTATTCCAATTCCATCTATTGGAATGCATTTGTAATAAAATCTATTTGGATAGATTGTTTTATATCTGGATGGATACTCTTAGCTACAGGGCAATTTAGTCCTATTTCTATGAGTTTCTCTTTTTGAGAATTGGTAAAATTTCTATCAGGAATTCGCATGTTAATTCCAATTTCTACCACTCTTCTTGGGAGTGTTCCCATGGTCTTTTTTACCTCAATTACGGTGTCTGAAATATCTAAGTTTTGATGTTTAGCTTCTATGCCCATCACAGTAATCATGCAGGTTGCAAGGGATGTCGCCAATAAATCGGTAGGCGAAAAATACTCTCCTTTTCCATGGTTATCTAAAGGTGCATCTGTACTAATTTTTGTGCCTGATGCAAGGTGAGTTGCTTGGCATCTTAAATTACCTTCATAAATTACTTCAAAATGTGGCATGTATTTATTAATTTTGAAACAAAGTTAAGAATTTGTTACAGCTAAGAAATTTCTTTTTTATCGGATTAATTTTAACCGTTAGTTCAAGTCTATTAGGGCAGAATTCTCCTATTACTGAAGTGCAACTTATGTACACCAAAAGTAATTTGTTTGGGGTGAACCTAAATTCTTTTAACTCTTGGGGTGCTTTCTACCGTTTGGGTTGGCACAAAACGGGAACCAAACATAATCATTGGGAAATTGATATCAATCGAATTAAGCATCCTAAGGAAGTTCGTCGCCAAGGGTATACCGAAGCTCAATCGCAATACTCTTATGGAAGAATGAACATGGTGTTCTTTATGCGTAATAGTTTCGGACAAACCATTGCTATTACAGAAAGACCCTACAAAAATGCAATTGGCTTAAACTTTGTTTATAATGTTGGTATTACAGCTGCTTTTCTAAAACCTGTTTATTTGGAGATTTTTTACCCTTACGAAAATTCTCCTTCCTATGGTTACTTAGTGAGTGAAAGATACGAAAAGGAAAAACACAGTGATATTTTTAGAATACATGGAAATGCTCCTTTTACGCGTGGTATAAATGAAACAAAGATAGAATTAGGAGCTTTTGGTAGGGCTGGATTCCAAGTAGAGTTTGGTCAATATACAGATGAAATTCGTTGTTTAGAGGCAGGTGTAACCTTTGATGGTTTTGCCAATGGAATTCCAATTGTGGCTGTAGCTAACAACGAATTTGATAAGCTTTTTTGGGGCTTTTATGTATCGTATAATTTCGGAAGTAGAAAATAGATTTATAGAAATAACATGATTGAATTACCTGTTTTAGGAGAGGAAAAAGTTAAGAAACCAAGTTGGTTGAAGGTTAAATTGCCTACGGGTGAAAACTACCGCAGGGTTAGAAAACTGGTAGACGAATATAAATTACATACCATTTGCGAAAGTGGAAATTGTCCGAACATGGGCGAGTGTTGGGGAGCTGGTACCGCCACATTTATGATTTTAGGAAATACTTGCACACGTAGTTGTTCTTTCTGTGCTGTAGCCACAGGTAGAGCCCACGATTATGACTTGGATGAACCAAGAAGAGTGGCCGAGGCAATCAAGCTTATGCAAGTTAAGCATGCTGTAATTACCAGTGTAAACAGAGATGAACTGCCAGATAAGGGTGCTAAGGTATGGGCAGATACTATCCGTTTAATTAAACAGGAAAGTCCGGGTACTACCATGGAAACTCTCATTCCAGACTTCTTAACGCACTGGGATTTACTTTACCAAGTAATTGATGAACGCCCAGAGGTAGTATCTCATAACATGGAAACGGTAAAGCGTTTGTACAGAAAAGTTCGTCCGCAAGCCAAATATGAAAGAAGTCTTGAGCAAATAAGATTAACTAAAGAACGCGGATTAAGAGCCAAAAGTGGTGTAATGTTAGGCTTAGGTGAAACAGAAGCTGAGGTGCTCGAAATAATGGATGATTTAGTTGCTAATGGTTGTGATGTGCTTACTTTAGGTCAGTATTTACAGCCAACTAAAATGCACTTAAATGTAGAGGCATTTATTACTCCAGAGCAATTCGAGTTTTATAAGGTTGCTGGTATGGAAAAAGGATTTAAATACGTTGAATCAGGAGCATTGGTTCGCTCTTCATATCACGCCGAACGTCATATTTAAACATAAAAAAAGCCCTGAGAAATCAGGGCTTTTTTTATGTTTAATTCTTTGCATAGAATTTCTTTTTCACTTCGCTCAAAATTGGAGCCATTTGTTCGGCATTTTTGTAGCCTGGCACTAACTCAGAACTTTTCGTTTTAGGATATATAAAAATGGTGGTAGGATAACCACTTATTTGATAATTGCTAATTACTCCAGCCAATTGATCTCCGCTGTATACTCTACCTTCAAAATTGTACATTACTCCTTTAATTTCTGGATTAAATTTTACAGGAATAAAATCTGAATTGATAGCACTTATAATATTTGCCTTTTCATATGTGTCTCTGTCCATCCTCTTGCACCAACCGCACCAATCGGTATAAACATCTACTATCATGATTTTATTTTTCTTCTTGGCTAAATCATAACCAGTATTAAAATCTAACCACTTAATTTCATTGTCGGCTTTAAATGAACTTCCTATAAATAATGTAAATAGGAGAGCTGCTGCAACTTTTACTTTCATCATATTTTTTTTTCTTTAGTATTCAAAAAGCATTCCATAAAAGAATGCTTTTCAAATAAACGAAATTAAAAGAATAAAATTTTCTTAATTCTGCTCAGCCATATTAATTACTTTCTCAGAATTATAGGCTCCTGCCTTTAACTTTTCTCTGATTTCTTTGAAAGCATCAATGGTTCTTTGGGCTTGCTCCACCGTATGAACAGCCGTTGGGATTAACCTAAGCAAAATCATTCCTTTCGGAATAACTGGATACACAACTACAGAACAAAAAATATGATAGTTCTCTCTTAAATCATGAACTACTGATGTGGATTCTGCCACCGTACCGTGCATTATTACTGGTGTTACAGGCGAGTTGGTTCGGCCTAAATCAAAACCTTCTGCTTTTAATCCAGATTGTAAATATTTAACTACCGTCCACAATCTTTCTCTATATTCTGGATGTTTTCTAATTAAATCTAATCTCTTTAAGGCTCCAATTACAATTGGCATGGGAACTGATTTTGCATAAATCTGAGAGCGTAAATTATATCTCAAGAATTTTACTACTTCTTTGTCGGCCGCAATAAAACCACCAATTAAGGCCATCGACTTAGCAAAAGTTCCAAAGTAAATATCTATACCATCTTGGCAACCTTGTTCTTCGCCCGTTCCTGCTCCAGTTTTACCCATGGTTCCAAATCCATGTGCATCGTCTACAAATAATCTAAAACTATATTTTTCTTTTAAAGCTACGATTTCTTTTAATCTTCCTTGAGCGCCTGTCATACCAAATACGCCTTCTGTAATCACTAAAATGGCTCCACCTGTTTCTTGGGTAAGTCGAGTGGCACGTTGCAATTGCTTTTCTAAACTTGCCATATCGTTGTGTTCATAAACAAAGCGTTTGCCCATGTGCAATCTAACACCGTCTACAATGCAAGCATGACTCTCAGCATCGTAAACAATAACATCATGACGGTCTACCAATGCATCAATGGTACTTACCATTCCCTGGTAACCGTAGTTTAGTAATACAGCATCTTGTTTACCCTCAAAAGCAGCTAATTCGCGGTCTAATTGCTCATGATAAACAGAGTTTCCGCTCATCATTCTAGCTCCCATCGGATAGGCTAATCCAAAATCTGCAGCAGCTTTAGTGTCGGCCTCTCTAACCTCTGGGTGGTTAGCTAATCCTAAATAATTATTTAAACTCCAATTAAGCATTTTTTGCCCTCGAAAATTCATCTCAGGACTAATTTCCCCTTCTAATTTTGGGAACATGTAATATCCATATGCATCATCGGCATACTGTCCTAGAGGACCAGCTTTCTTTTTGAGTTTATCGAATAAATCCATTTCGGTTAAAATTTGTGCGAAAATAATTAAAATATAAACAGTCTGAACCAAATTTGTTTTAAAATTTAAATCTTATTTGACATTTTATTTGATGTTCTAAAATCTGATTTTGATTTATATCGTCGGTTTGAACCAAATCTGGGTCGGAAAAATAATGCTGCGCGTATTTTATATGGAAGTCGATATGTTTGTTAATCCTATAATTTCCTAATAGATAAAAGTAAAAACCTCTCTTATGCAACATTCTATTGGCATAAGATAAATGTAAATCACTCTCCGGTGTATATAATCTAGCTGCATAATCGCTCACTTCATACAAGCAATACCTTCCTCTCAACCTCCATTTTTTATTTTTAGGCTGATAATTTAAATCATGGTAAATTAATTGTCCATTTTCAAATTTCCGTAAACTTGATAAAACCTCCACCCATTCCACTCTTAATTGATACTTACAATCTGGATGTAACTGGTAGTTTATTTGCATACGCCATTGCTGCTTGTATTGTTCGTTCATGGTAATATTGCGATTGTTTAATTCGTTGCTATTATCTTTTTCACTCAGTTGCGTTCTGAACCTAATTTCTAGTTGCAATATTTTAGCAGGTTGATAGTGATAAGCAGCAAAGAGATCACTAGACATGGCAGGCTTAAACTTCTGAAAGGCGGCTGTTTTAGTTTTATATGCATCTATATAAACGCTAAAACTATGTGCCTTCTTAGGTTTAAATACCAATGCTTGATAAAAGCCAATTTCGTTACCAAGATTACTCTGTGCCGACCAGCCATTGGCTCCCGGATTATCGTAGTTTGAATGGTAGTTTCTAAAAAGTAATAGCCAATCTAATTTGCTATGTAGTGGAACAATACCTTTTATGAGAAAAGCCCCGGGCTGCCAGTTTTGTAAGGCATATTCGTATTGTATCTCGCTATTCCTTACCTGTATGGTACCATACAAACTGCTATAAACATGCTCGTTTAAGTTTATTAATTGCTTCAAGTTTTGGTTCGAACCAAAACTTAAAGCGCTTATTTGTTCTCTTTTTTGAAATAAAACTCCGAAGCTTACTTGACTAATATTTAGTTTGTAATGCAAGCCATATATCTGTTGAATCGCCTTATTTCGCTTACTTAATTCTTGGGGAGTTCTATGCAAACCACTGAGGAGAATACCGGTTAATCTGTCCTCCAAAAAAATACTATCTATGGAAACGCTTGCACTTACAGGTGCTGCACTTAGCCAAAGGTCAACTCCATGGTTTTTTCTTCCCAATGAAATCGCAATGCCTCGTAAATATCCCATCTCGCTTAGGCTCCTACTAGGACGAATGCCACTTTGGAAAATTTGTGTTTGAAAAACTAAAGATGATTTGCCTGAAAAATTCGAGCTGCCAACTCCCAATCCAG
>JAKRSG010000144.1 GCA_022402405.1 Bacteroidia bacterium
TGTATTCTTACTTTAACAGGTTCTTTTGCCCATTTTTGCTGAACCAAACGCATATCCTCTAAGCTTTTTGTTAGATCAGAATCATTTATGCCCTCATGAGTGGTAATTAGCTCTTCGGTAAATGGGTTTATGCTGTTAAAATAAGTGTTGTTTTCCATTAATAAAGTAACGTATAAATTGAGTAAAATGATTTAAAAAAAAAAGAAGCGCAGAGCGCTTCTTTTTTTTAGTTTCCTCTGAAGTTAGCCGGACGCTTTTCTAAGAAGGCTTTAGTACCTTCAATAAAATCTTCTGAACCAAAGAAGTTTCCAAATTCATTTATCTCCACATTGTTTCCATCTGCACGTTTTTCATAATATGCATTTACACAACGAATAACGCTGGCAATTGCCATTGGAGCTTTGGCCTTAATTTTATTTAAAATCTCTTCACATTTAGCAATTAATTGATCCGCAGGAACCACATGATTCACTAAACCTAAATGCAAGGCTGTTTGCGCGTCAATCATATCGCCTGTCATTAAGTATTCTAAAGCTCTACCTTTTCCAATTAACTGAGCTAATCTTTGGGTTCCAGCATAACCTGGCGTAATGCCTAAGTTTACTTCTGGCTGACCAAATCTTGCTTTCTCAGAACATACACGGATATGACAGCTCATGGCTAATTCGTTTCCACCACCTAATGCAAATCCATTTATAGCTGCAATTACTGGTTTTGGGCAGTGGTCTATGGCGCGTAAAACGGCATGACCTTCTTCACTCATTCTAGTTCCTTCTTCTACGGTAAAGTTTGCAAATTCTGCTATATCTGCACCAGCAGCAAAAGCTTTGCTACCTTTTCCTGTAATAATTACACCTCTTACGCTAGAATCATTGTAGATACTCAATACCGCATTTTTAATATCAGTTAAGGTTTGGATATTAAGTGCGTTTAATTTGTCTTCTCTATTAATGGTAATGTAAAAAATTTGGTCCTTGCATTCAGTTATCAAGGTTTGGTAAGCAGTTTCAATACTCATGTTATCAATCATTATTATATAGTTTAGTTAATTTAAGGCTGCAACTTTAGTATTTATTTTAGATAAAGAAAATAACAAAAATTGCACATCCTACATTTAGTTTTAAGTAATTAAAAATTAAAAACTTCTATTTTGTTCTACCCATTTTTTAATATAGTCAGCAATTTCTCCTGTATGGGTTCCGGGAGTAAATAATTTTCCAATACCCAATTCATTTAATGTAATAATATCTTCTTCCGGAATAATACCACCGCCAGTAATGAGCACGTCATTCATGTTCGATTGTTTCAATAAATCGCTCAGTTTTTTAAAAACACTCAAATGTGCTCCAGATAAAATGCTTACACCAATTACATCCACATCCTCCTGAAGGGCAGCTTGCACTACCATTTCGGGAGTCTGACGTAAGCCTGTATAAATTACCTCCATACCGGCATCTCTTAAAGCGGTAGCTATTACCTTGGCACCACGATCGTGACCATCCAAGCCAATTTTAGCTACTAACACACGTATAGGTCTGTTCATCATTTATTTCGATTTTTTGCTTTTGTCTTTTTTCAAGAAAACATACTCCTTGTTTTTTAGCTCCCCTTCAAAGTAAAGTTTAAATTGTTCATCAGAAGCTAAATAATAACGCACCATGCTTGGTGTACCTAAGGCTGAACCTCCGTTTCCATCTTGCAATGGAATAGGTTCTGTTGGAATTGGCTCATAATTAATAGGTACATCCATAAATGGGAAGTAGGTGTCGAATGGGGTTTCAGAACTTGATTTAATATGCTTTTCAGTAATGCTATAAAAGTTTATACCTTTATCTTTTGGTTCAATAACATATAAATTCCATAGAGATTTAATTACTTTATCTTGAGTTCCAATAATGTAATAATCTCCTAATTTGTGCATGTTAAAATCTTGATGATTTACCAATTTGCTCTCACCAAATGAACCACTTAATTGTATTTCATTATTGTTAATATTTACTATTAAAGTATCGCTCATTTTACTGCGAAAATCTTTGCCATAAAACACATACTTGCCGTGTAAATCCATAGGAATTAAATCTTGGTACATTCCTGGAATTTTGTCGAACCTTACATTACTGCAAGCAGAAAAAATACAAGCTGTTAATAAAATTAATAATAGTTTTCTCATTGTATTTAAGATTTAATGGTTAGAAATCAATTTTGGTAATACCTCACCTGCATATTGGATACGTGATATGCAAGCTTCTTTGCCTATTAACTCTGCAATTTCAAATAAAGGCGGACCGCCAGCTACACCGGTTAAAACTACCCT
>JAKRSG010000145.1 GCA_022402405.1 Bacteroidia bacterium
AACCAGCAAAGTTTACTTCGAAGCTGCTGCTAGCTGGGTTTGGATAAATATTTAATCCTAACTCGCTAATTTCTGCAACAGATACACCTCCATTAGGAGCAGTAGAAGCAGATTGCCAAACAGTTTTGTCGTTATCATCTTGTAGGAAAACGATAGCAAATAAATTACCAAATTCTTCCACTGAATGTTCAGTTGCTAAATTGATAATATTAGCAGCTTGTCCATCATTTGGCAAGCGGTAATTACCAGGGAAAGTAAATGTGTGTGTGTAAGGAACGGCAGTACCAGCAGCAAAGCTAACAGCTGCTCCAGCAGCAGATGGCAACATTTTCTTGAAAACATTAAAGAATTCTGTTTCGCCATTTGTTTTAATATTTTTTACTGTTCTAGTTTCTAAAACGGCAACACGTAACTTTAAATTAGAATTTGAGAATGATTGCACTGGAGTAACATTACCAGAGATAGTAACTGTTCTGTCGTTTCTTACCAGGTTAGCAGTTATAGATGCTAATGAAGGAACCGCTTGAATGGTGTTAAAATATCCAGTTGTATATGAGTTTGAATTAGCATTAGCTGCACCCCACTCGCTGCTGCCATCTACAGTTAACCATGGAGCAAAGTTAGCACCATAATAACTGAAACGAGTTCCTACTTCTGTAGTGTAATATGGATCACCAGTTCCAGGGAAGTTTACTTGGTATTTAATTAAATTCCATTTGCCTTTGTTTTGATCCAAAACTGTTTTTAAGTTTTCGTTACCTGGGCGACAAGGACCACAAGTTGATGAAGTAAAGATTTCATGTAATACCATTCTTGGTACAGTAGAGTTTACAATAGTTAACAGACCTCTCAAGTTGTTATTAGAAGAATCTCCATCAGCACCTGCATTTGGATTACTTACCCAAACATCTACATTATAATCTCCAGCAGTATTTGTGCTGAAAGGAATATTGTGTGTAAAATCATAGGTTCCAGCTCCGCTACCAGCAACGTTTAATCCAGACAATAACATAGATTTAACATCTCCGTTGATAGCATAATGCAATCTAAATGAACTTAAGCTTTGAGATCCGTAGTTTGTAATTCTACCTTTGATGCTGATATTCTCGTTTTTCTTTTCAAACTTAGGCAAAGATAAGCTAGTTAACTCCATATCGTTTTCTGGTTGTGGAGCAGGCTTAAACTTAAATACAAACATATCTGCATAAGCATCATCTGCTGTAGGTGTAGACCAAGCATAAGAAGGCGAGCCAGGTACAGAATAACCTACTGTTCCATCTTCATTATTAGCACCAATAGTACCAGTAATGGCTGAACCAACTTGATTTAACAATACATCAAAATGTTTGCCTTCATAAATCATGATAGCAGCAGATGCATAACTAGCTGCTAAATTAGTAACAGATAACCACTGAATAACATGCACACGATTAGGGGCTGTACCATATGTGAACGATACCACTTGATCTGGAACACCACCACCTGACGCTAATTTAAAATCATACCAGAAGGCAAAAATCGAATTTTTAGGTGCGCTTGCATTTGGTAAAGTTGTAGCAGAACCTGTATTGATAGTTTCTGCTGTATTAAATGTAATAAATCCATTGTCGCTTGCCATGTATTGAGTTACTGGTTTTCCGAAGAAATTCCATGTAAATGGCAATGTTTGAACTGAAGAGAATACATTGTCCTTCGCAGGCTCAATAAGTTTAACAGCATTGTTTCCTGTTGCTAATGAAAATTTGTAATTGTAGTTAGGGTCTTTTACGCCCTTACTTTGAAGGGTATAATACCCTTGAGCTTGCGCATTTCCTAGCACTCCTAGAGCTATGGCAGCTAATGTTAGTAGTTGTTTTTTCATGTTTTTGTATTTATGTTTTATTGAATTTTCAGTAATTTTTAGGTAATATTTATCCTGCAAAGTGTGAAAAATATTCCAATAATCAAAATGAAAAATTTTTATTGAAAATATTTTTATCCATCTGCAAATAATTCAGTTAAAAGACATTAAATTCGTTTTAAAATTAACGTATCATGAAAGCATTTATACTTATTTTATGTCTAGCATGTTTAGGTTCAGCCAATAGTTATGGACAAAGAAGGGGTGAACACGACATTACAACTCCATACGTGGATATAAAATCTAATACGGGCGAGATTACTCAAATTAAAAAAGCACCTTTACATGTAGGGAAAGTTATTGGGGTTATAGGCGCCGATTATGGTGCAACAGAAATAAATGCCATGCCACTTAGAAGCATCAATAAAATATCTGGCTTAACTATGGGCGTGAATTCTTTTGGCGGCATGGAACCCATATTTAAGGGTGCGCAAGGTGGCACCGCCTATTTTATAGACGGTGTG
>JAKRSG010000146.1 GCA_022402405.1 Bacteroidia bacterium
CTTCGATCTATTCATCGTGAAATGCAAATGTTCTATTGCTGCATTAAATTTCGAAGCACTAAGAAACAAACGTGGTTGATATATGCCTAAATCCAAATCCTTTACACCAGTACCAAGCTCATCATTGCTGCGAGCTTCTATATGGTTTTGAAAGTAAATATATGTGGTTGAGGGAGCAGGCTCATTAAATTTATAAATTTTAAAAATCCTTTTCAAAAGATCCTGTTTTGAAACCTCTCTTAACTCCTCTATAGTTTCTTTAAAAAAAATCACTCTTTTACCTACTTTTAGTATTGATTTAAGCACTAATGAACGCTCTGATTTGCCTTTACCAATCTTAATATTATTATATTCGGGTATACCAAACAATTCAGACTCCATTTTCATCCCCAAACTTGCCAATTCAAATAAACCAATAATCTTAAAAGCTCTTTCTATTTTTCCATTAATATTTAACTCATAATACAAACAATAAATATTTGTATCATTTTGAGCATAAACAAAATTTTTATAGTCCCATTTTGATATAAAATCATGCTTCCGAATTGGCAATGCCTTTTCAGGTGTTAAATAACCTCTACCAGCTGAAACCTTACACCTAACTTTTTTAATCACCTCACCACCTTTATGAAATGGAATTGGATCCATTTTAGCTCTATCAAAACTCAAACCTGATTCTAGTCTTTTTTGCAATTCTTTTTCTACTAGTTCCCTTACCTTATCATCTACAATATTTTTACAATCATTAATACTAGTAAAGCTTGAAATTGGATATCGCTCCACCAAACTCAAAACACCTTTATTTTTAATTGCGCCAAAAAAACTTTCTTTATGAAGCTGACCACGTATTGAGTCGCCCTTAGACTTTAAAGGTATTCTTTGCCCATCAGAATCAAGCTTATATTGCCATTCTCCATTTGATGCTTTAACTTTCAGAAACTGAATCGACCCTCTCCTACGAACATTCTTGTGGGCAACTTTAAGGGTTCTATTATCTGCCAAATAATTTATTAATACATCCTCCTCTATTCTTAAGATAAAATCTGCCTTAAAATTATTCCATTGCTTCGGTTTAATATGATATGTTTGATTATTTTCATTAAAAATATTATATTCAGTTAAAATCTTATCTCTGATCGCTGCTGGCGGAATTAAAGTTAAAACTGCCGCATCAATCGCATGATGACTATGTTTAGTTCTTTCCTTTTTTTCGAATTTTGGTTGAATATTGAAAATCTTCCTAAAATCAGAGGTAATACTACCTTTTTGAACTTCAACCTTATTAAAAACAGTTTTCAGATAAGGTAGTGAATACTTTGTTATTGTTTGTGTATCTCTTAACTGACTATTTCTCCAACCAGCTTTGTATTCAACTATTGTAAATGCCTGCAACTTTCTTTTCCAATAATCTAACTCCATTTTTATTAGATGTCGACGAATAATAATGTTATCTTTTATCTCTTTATCATCGGATTTTTTCGACCTCCATTCTGCTAATAATCCCTCTAATTTTTCAATTCTTTCAAAGCTTCTAATTTTTACAAATTTACCCTTAATCTTTTTTTCTGTTTCAGTCATTTTCCCAAACATTATTTGCATAGTTTTAATAATGGATGGATATTCAACGCCATCTATTACAATTTCCTTTTCATAATTTGGGCATTCTGATGGAAGTTTTTTACCTTTAATTTGTTGGTTATACAACCTATCTGAAATGGTTAGATTTTTCAATTCATTATCAAAACTCATGCTTGCAGGAATACTATGTTCAAAATCAAACTTTTTGTCGTCTAATAAATCAAACAAACCTATTGTTTTTCCTGAATACAAACATATATATTTCTGCTCCTCCCATAACCTCATTTTATTCAACAAATTCTTATCATTTTCATTGAAATTTGAATTTGTTTCTGCATTAATTTTAAGGATTTCCTTTTTATATTTATTATTTTCACTCTCCCTATCCCTCTGCCATTTTTCAATTGCCTTTCTTTTATTAGCATCATTTAATTCTCTTGCAATTTCAATTACCACTCTGGTATCTTTATCAATTTTATCAACCTTGATGAGATAGTTTATTAGTTTTTTAAGTTTATGCATTGTTTTTAGAGCCATTGGATTTTTAAAACCTCTACTTATTGGCTCTGGACTACCTAAATAATATTTGCCATCTTTATTTATTGCAGGTAAATAGGTTTCTTGTTCTGAGGGATGCCACAAATACTTGATGTTGAATGGCGATACACCCATTTCATTCATCAATGAATTAAAAATTTTATCATGAAGCCTGCCAACTTTCACAAAATGATCTTCAGGACGCCTTTTGGGAAGGTAAATAAATTTATTAATTTCATCTGTTATATCACTAATAATGTTTGATATCACATTAACAGGCATCAATTTCCATTTTTGAGCACCATAGTTTTCAGAGACAACACTTTCAATTATATAATTTTTAGTTTCTTCAAATTTTTTGGAATTTTCGAAATAAATTGCAATTAATGAATTAAGAATCTCGGCTTTCTTTTGTTCATATTTATAATTCTTGATTACTCTTTTAATAAAATATGCATATTCATCTATTTCATTTTCCCTTAAAAATTTTACTCCTATTACTTTATGTAAATTTGCTAGATAAATGGCCTCACTATAAATAAAACCTCTCTGTAAAAAAGGTAAAATCTTTTTAATCGCACTTAAACTTAAAGTCGCATATCCTTGCTGCAGTCTTATCTTTGAAAATAATTCTGCTTTATCTTCAGACAAGGCCAACTTCTCAACTGCAAAGCTTTTCAAAAAATCTACTGGTTCTTCTCCAGTCTTTTTATTCAAAGTTTTTACGAAATGAAGATGCCAAAAGTCCTCAATATTATATTTTCTTTTTTTAGTCTCATTAAGCAAAATTTCATTCCATCCAGTTGTATCTTCCCAATTTTCTCCAAAAATTTCTTTCATTTTTTGAAGGAATGAAAAACTAATTACCTTAGTTTCCTTCGGAAACTTTGCTGTAATTTCAAATCCTACTTTCTCTAATTCTCTTTCAATACTACTCAACTTAAAATCGTTTGAAACTTTATAGAATTGTGGGTATACCACCTTTTGAAGAGCTTCATGTAACGAAATTTTATTAATTAACATCCCATTTTTTTCAATAGGTTTAATTTTTAAGTTATTTATAAAAACCCAAGTTCTGTATTCTTCATAAAGTGGATGACTAATAGGACATCTTCTTTTATTATTTTCGAAAGTACAAACACCCACTAACCCTTTTTGACTTCTCAATGGCCTTTGCCATATTATTGCACCCCATAAAGCCTTAAATAGGTGCTCAATATTTTGAACTTTACAAATCTCCCTAAGTTCTTTTTCAAAGTGACTTCTAAGATTATATCTTTTTCTAATACGAACTCCATTTAATTTTTGAATTTGATATAAAGCAGCGCCCAAAGTTTTATACTTTTCAATAAAAGGCTCAATTTCATCTGCGCCCAATGCCCCACTTTCTCCTCCTCCTTTTTTTATCGTTTTACTCAATTCATCATTTTCGTTTTCATCTATGTTTTGCCCGTCATTATAGCCTCTTCTTTGCACCATTTGATAAAAGACCCTTCCAATAATTTTTGGCTCAGATTTAAATATTTCAGTTTTATTTTCATCTACAATCAATGACCTGAACAAATAGTAACTCTCATGTTTGCTATAACCTAACCGTTCAAAATCAGGTTTACCATCTCCATCAAAATCAAATCTTAACCATTGAATAAACTTTTCAGATTTAGGATAAATCCTTCCTTTATCTTTTGAGTAGTATCTCCATTCATTTAACTCATCGATGGTTAAAGGACACATACCTTCATTAATCAAGCATTCTAACAACTCCCATTTTCTGTATTTTTCTGATTGATAATTTCTTCGTTTCCCTCTCGCCTCTGTCCTCTTCTGAACCATAGGATGTTCCCCCGACTTATCCTCAGCAACACCTTTATCAAAAGTTAAAACACCCTTATCGATTATTTGGTTATCTAATTCACTATTAATTTCTCTAATGGCCCACCCTATAGAGTTTGTTCCTAAGTCAAGTCCTAAAACTTTTTCCATAGCTTGTATTTTTTTAATAATAATATATATTTGTTGCTGAAAGCTTATCACAATAAGGCTATAAGCCGAAGATAACTCTTAAGCTCTGCGTACTCCGTGGAGCTTTTTTATTAGGCTAAATTTTCAGTAACACGAATAAACAACAAAAAATCCATAAAAAAAATTATTCCGTTGTGAAAACATTTAAGGCGGGGCAACTCGCCTTTTTTTGTTTTTAGCTCTTCACTTTTTATTGCGATTTTTTTTGTGTTCAAGCAAATATAAAACTGCTAGAGATGATTGATTAGCCCAGCTTTGAGCTACCTCTTGCATTTGCTGTTTTAGTTTACTTGCTGGATTAAGTTGGTATAGCTCTATCATAATTTGTTTGAGATGAAAATCGTCATAAGGAAATATATTTGGGCGTTCTAAGGTATATAAAAGTATCATGTCGATTGTCCAATTACCTATACCATTTATAGTAGATAACTCATGCCTAACCTCATCATCTGTTAAGGTTTTAAAATCAAGTTTATTCTTATTCCAATAGTCTACAAATAACAGCAAGGTTTGCAATTTCCTTTCGGATAATTTAAGTTGTGATAAGCCAAATTCTTCAAACGCAGAAAAGTTTTCAATACTTAAATGAGTTATAGAAGCACGCTCCAAAGCTCTGGCAAAAATCCGTTTGGTACTTTTATAATGAATTTGTTGTTCTACCACACAACTTACCAAATCATGAAACACATCTCCCGTAGACTCAAAAGTAGGTTCAGGCATTTCTTGCACTATCTTTCGTAAAATGGGATCATCGTTAAAAATAATAGCGGGATTAGTCATATGTAATGCTTATAAAATTATTGTTATTAGATGAATACATGAACCTATCTAAAGGGAAAATGTTCTTTAATCTAATTGTAAAAATACAATTAACTGCATAAAATTACCAAACAGGTATAGGAGATTTTTACCTATTTTCGCCACTCAAAAAAATCGCCTAACCCTCGGGTTGGGCTAACCTGTTTTATGAAGTTAAGTGAAGTATTTGAAAAATATATTCCGAGTGAAAATTTTGTTCAGCTTAGTGAAGCTATAGACCAAAATAAGCAAAATGTTGTTCACCTCAATGGTTTAATTGGCTCGGCGGCGGCGTTTTTAGCTGCTATTACTTGGGAGCAAAAAAACCGCTGTACTGTTGTTGTATGTGCCACCATAGAAGATGCAAAATATTTTGCCACCGATTTAGAAAATGTATTGCCAGGTAAAACGATAAACTATTTTCCAGCATCGTATAAAAGAAGTTTTCAACCAGAAACGATCCAAAATCAGTTGGTTTTAGAACGCGCAGAAGCTTTAAATAGGCTGAACCAAACGCATGCTAAAGCAGAATGGTTGGTTACAACAGCTGAAGCCATGTTGGAATTTGTAATGGGCGAAAAAGACCTTAATCAAAATACCTATGAACTAAAAGTGGGTGATACGTTTGACCTAGAATTTTTCATAGAATTTTTAACAGAGCATCACTTTGAACGCAGCGATTTTGTTTATGAAGCTGGTCATTTTAGTATTCGTGGAGGTATTATTGATGTATTCTCTTTTAGTAATGAAAAGCCCTACAGAATTGAATTAAATGGAGATATAATTGAAGGCATTCGAATCTTTGAACCTTATGATCAGCTCTCGGTAAAAAAGGTAGACCGTCTCTACATTATTCCTAATGTTCAAAAAGAATTACATGGCAAGGAAACCTTATTTAACTACCTACCCAAAGATTCTATTTTTTGGTTACAAGACTTTGGGTTAAGTTGTGATCAACTGCAACGTGGACTTGAAAAAGCAAATCAGTTTGATCCAAATTCGGTTCAGAATAAAGACGACTTAACATACGAAGGAGTAGAAAAAACTTGGCTCAGCCTGAACGATTTTAAAAAAGCATGTAACGAGTTTACACGAATAGAATTTGGTTCAAGAAAAACCTTAAAAGCTAGTCATAGTATAGGGTTTAATATGAGTCCGCAACCGGTATTTCATAAGAACTTTAAATTATTAATAGACGACCTAAAAAAACTCAGTGTAGATAATTACACGCGATTAATTTTTAGCGAAAGCAGTAGACAAATTGAGCGACTTTACACCATTTTTGATGACTTAGCAAAAGACCTTGTGTTTGAACCTATTTATCATGGTTTAAGCAATGGATTTATAGATCATGATTTGAAAATTGCCTTTTATACAGAGCATCAAATTTTTGATAGATTTTATAAAGGCAAGGTAAAAAGTGGTTACAGTGGCTCCAAAATTATAACCCTTAAAGAACTCCGAGAACTTCGTCCGGGCGATTATGTTACACACATAGACCATGGCATAGGAAAGTTTGCCGGACTCGAAAAACTTGAGATTAATGGTCAGCAACAAGAGGCTGTTAGACTAGTTTACCGCGACAACGATTTATTGTATGTAAGTATCAACTCACTTCATAAGATTTCGAAATATGTTGGGAAAGAAGGCGTAGAGCCGCGCATGAATAAATTGGGTAGCGATGCTTGGGAAAAACTAAAAAGCAATACCAAAAAGAAAGTAAAAGACATTGCTCGAGATTTAATTAAGTTATATGCTAAAAGAAAAGCTCAACAAGGCTTTGCTTTTGCACCCGATACCTATTTACAAGTAGAGCTAGAAGCCTCATTTATGTACGAAGATACACCAGACCAAAGTAAGGCTACGAGTGATGTAAAGAAAGACATGGAAAACCCTCACCCAATGGATAGATTGGTTTGTGGCGACGTTGGTTTTGGTAAGACAGAAGTGGCTATACGCGCTGCTTTTAAAGCCGTTTCGGATAGTAAGCAGGTGGCAATTTTGGTTCCAACAACGATATTAGCCAACCAACATTATAGAACCTTTAAAGAACGTTTAAAAGACTTTCCTTGCAATATAGATTATATCAATAGGTTCAAAACAACAAGTGAGCAAAAAGATGTTTTAAAAAGATTGGCTGAAGGGAAACTTGACATTGTTATTGGTACGCATAGATTATTGAGTAAAGAAACTAAATTTAAAGATTTAGGATTATTGATTATTGATGAAGAACAAAAATTTGGGGTAGCAGCAAAAGAAAAACTCAAGGGATTTAAGACCAATGTGGATACCTTAACCTTAACGGCAACTCCTATTCCTAGAACGCTTCATTTTTCGCTGATGGGTGCTCGAGATTTGTCTATTATAAATACGGCACCTGCCAACAGACAAGCGGTGGAAACAGCAGTTTATAATTACTCAGATGAGGTAATAAAAGAGGCTGTATTAAATGAAGTAGAGCGTGGCGGACAAGTATTTTTTGTACATCATAGAGTTAAAGATATTTACGATTTAGGCAAACATATTGAAAGCATTTGTCCGGGCGTTAAAGTTGCGGTAGCCCATGGTAAACTAGAAGGCGCGCAGCTAGAAGATGTAATGATGCGCTTTATAGAAGGCGAGTACGATGTGTTGGTTGCTACTACCATTATTGAAGCAGGTTTGGATATATCAAATGCTAATACCATTATAATAAACAATGCGCACATGTTTGGACTAAGTGATTTACATCAGATGCGAGGTAGAGTTGGTAGAAGCAATAAAAAAGCATTCTGCTATCTAATGGTACCAAGTATGGTAGGATTGAGTAATGATGCTAGAAGAAGGTTACAGGCTATAGAAGAATTTAGCGATTTAGGAAGTGGCTTTAATGTTGCCATGCGCGATTTAGACATACGCGGTGCAGGCAATTTATTAGGTGGTGAACAAAGTGGTTTTGTGGCAGAAATTGGCTTTGAGATGTATCATAAAATATTAGATGAAGCCATCCATGAATTAAAGGAAGAGGAGTTTGCAGATGTATTTAAAGATGAAAAACCTGCTAATAAAATTGAATCGAAAGATTGCAATGTAGAAACAGATTTTGAAGCCCTAATTCCGGACAATTACGTTAGAAATATTGGCGAAAGATTAAGCTTATATAATGCCCTTGCCGGATTACAGAGTGAGGAAGAGTTAGCACAATTTGAATCGCAATTAAAAGATAGATTTGGAACTTTACCGAAAGCAGTAAAAGACTTATTAGATTTAATAAAGCTAAGAGAGCTAGGAAAGAAATTAGGTTTCGAAAAAATGATTTTAAAGAAGAATCAAATGCTCTGTTATTTTCCAGCTGAACACAAACAGTTCTATTATCAATCGGAGGTATTTAGCGAGATATTAAAATATGTACAGGTAAAACCTAAATTATGTAAGCTTAAGCAAAGCAATCAAAACTTGATATTAGTATTTTTTGATGTGAATACTATTAAGCAAGGAATGCATTATTTAAACGAGATGATGGAGCTTATCGCTTTACCCGACCATTCCGATCGTACTTAAGTTTACGATCACCATCCTGACCTTCGAAACTAGCGCAGCGTTTGGCTTTGCAGGCAGTAAACGCTACTTGAAGTAGGAATACCACAATTAATAACTTACTTAGTTGTTTCATTTTTTTTATCAAATATACAAAATCTTAAAAATAAAAAAGGCCCGCAAGCGGACCTTTTTTATTTTTAAATTTTCTTGAACCAAGAAAGAATTACTAAGCTTTTTTAGCAGCGGCTTTCTTTGGAGCAGCTTTCTTAGTTGCAGCTTTCTTAGCAGCAGCTTTCTTTGGAGCAGCCTTCTTAGTTGCAGCTTTCTTAGCAGCAGCTTTTTTAGGAGCAGCTTTCTTAGTTGCAGCCTTCTTAGTTGCAGCTTTTTTAGTTGCAACCTTCTTGGCAGCGGCCTTCTTAGGTGCAGCTTTCTTAGTTGCAGCCTTCTTTGGAGCAGCAGCTTTCTTAGTTGCTGCTTTTTTAGTTGCTGCCTTCTTTGCTGCAGCTTTCTTTGGAGCAGCAGCTTTCTTTGGAGCAGCCTTCTTGGTTTTTTTGGTTGTTGCCATGTTTATAAAAATTTGATTGATTACAGTAACAAATTTATAAGTGTATTTATTATTTTCAAGTACCTACTGTAAATCAACTTAAAATAATTACCACCTTTTGATGTTGATAACTACAAACATGTCTTTAAAAGTATTGATTTTATTAGTATCTTCAGCCATCATACTATGTATAGAAATGTGATTAAATACTTTTATTTATATTCAATCAAAACTTACTTGAAAAAAAAATCTATTACTTCACTATACATTTTTATCATTCGATGAATATCATAATGATATCTACTCACATGTTTTTTTATAAGAATATTTTTTTTCTATACGTTATCAAACCTTACCTTTAAACCCACGTTTAATACATCAAGAATTACATACAAAATGAAGGCAGAAATTATAAGCATTGGCGACGAATTATTATTAGGTCAGGTAATAGATACTAACTCTGCATGGATTGGTCAGGAGTTAAATAAATTGGGCATTAACGTACACTACAAATCTACAGTTGGTGATAGTAAGGAAATACTTTTAAACGCTCTGAACCAAAGCGCCAAACGCAGCGATATCATTGTGATGACAGGCGGTTTGGGTCCGACCAAAGACGACTTAACTAAACATATTTTGTGCGAGTTTTTTGATTGCGGATTGGTTCAAAACGATAAGGTATTAGAATGGGTTCAAAGCATATTTGCTAAAAGAAATTTACCTATGCTACAAAGCAATAATGAACAAGCTTTAGTACCCGAAAAATGTGATGTACTTTGGAACAGAAATGGAACAGCACCAGGTATGTATTTTTTTGAAAATGGTAAAGCATTTATAAGTATGCCTGGTGTTCCTTTTGAAATGAAATGTATCTTCGAAGAAGAAGTTATTCCGAAACTAAAGAAAGATTTTTCATTCCCAGTTATTAAACATAAAACTATATTGACGATAAGTATTGGCGAAAGTTTTTTAGCCAAAAAGATTGCTCCTATAGAAGATAATCTACCTTCACATATAAAATTAGCATACCTGCCAAGCGTTGGCGCTGTAAGGCTCCGATTAAGTGCATATGACACTAATGAAGCAGTGTTAGCGAATGAACTATCTTCTATTGTAAGTAGTTTATATGAAAGTATTGGTGAGTATATTTTTGGTGAAGAGGAAGAAACCATTGCCGAGGTTGTTGGAAAATTACTTACAAAAAACAAACAAAGTATAGCTACATGTGAAAGTTGTACAGGTGGTTATTTAGCTCATATGATTACATCTATTGCAGGAAGTTCTCAATATTATAAAGGAAGTATTTTAGCTTATGATAATGCTGTGAAAACAGAAGTAGTTGGTGTTAATCCTGCTATCATAAAAACAGATGGCGCCGTTAGTGAAGCATGTGTTAAAGAGATGGCGGAACATACAAGAAAACTTCTTAAAACAGATTATGCTTTAGCCACAAGTGGTATAGCTGGACCAGGCGGAGGTACAGAAACGAAGCCTGTTGGCACGGTTTGGATTGCATTGGCAACTCCAACTTCATGTGTGGCTAAATGTTTTAATATGGGCGATCATAGAGGTAGAACAATAGAACGTACTGCACTGATGGCTCTAGATATGTTAAGAAAAGAATTACTTCAATTACATTCATAATAGTTAACAGTGGACTTTCAATTAACCTCTCAATTTCTTCCTACCGGTGATCAACCAGATGCTATTAAAGCATTAGTAGATGGCATTAATAATAATGAACGCTCACAAGTTTTATTAGGTGTAACAGGTTCAGGAAAAACTTTTACGATTGCCAATGTAATCGCTGAAGTAAAAAAACCTACCTTGATAATGAGTCATAATAAAACTTTAGTGGCTCAATTATACGGAGAGTTTAAACAGTTCTTTCCAAATAATGCTATTGAGTACTATGTATCGTATTACGACTATTATCAACCGGAAGCATTTATTCCTACCAGTAATACATATATAGAAAAAGACCTAGCTATAAATGAAGAGATAGAAAAACTCCGACTTAAAACAACCTCTTCTTTGTTAAGTGGCAGAAGAGATATTATAGTTGTGGCGTCTGTAAGTTGTATATATGGTGCAGGTAATCCAAATGACTATGAAAATAGTATTATTCGTTTAAAAGTTAAAGATAGAATTTCAAGAAACACCCTATTGTTTGCCTTGGTTGATTCTTTATATAGTAGAACTACTGCCGATTTTAATCGTGGTAATTTTAGAGTTAAAGGTGATGTAGTAGATGTATTTCCAGCTTATGCAGATGTTGCCTACCGTATATCATTTTTTGGAGATGATATTGATGAGTTAGTTATAATCGATCCAATCTCCGGAAAGAAAATTGAGAAGGTAGAACATCTAGCTATCTTCCCTGCTAATAACTTCGTTACTCCTAAAGATCAACTTCAAGAAGCCATTCGCGCTATTCAAGATGATTTGGTAGAACAAATTGCCTACTTCAAATCTATTGGAAAACATATGGAAGCAAAACGCTTAGAGGAACGAACCAATTTTGATTTAGAAATGATTCGTGAATTGGGATATTGCAGCGGTATCGAAAATTATAGCAGATACCTAGATAAAAGAAAACCTGGTGAACGTCCGTTCTGCTTGTTAGATTATTTCCCTAAAGACTTCCTTCTAATTGTAGATGAAAGTCATGTTACCATGCCGCAAGTAAGAGCCATGTATGGTGGCGATAGAAGTAGAAAAGAGAACCTAGTTGAATATGGATTCCGCCTCCCTTCTGCCATGGATAATCGTCCGCTTAAGTTTAATGAATTTGAAGCCATGGTACCTCAAACTATATATGTTAGTGCTACCCCAGCAGACTATGAAATAAGAGAAGCAGAAGGTGTAGTGGTAGAGCAGATTATTCGTCCTACCGGCTTATTAGACCCAGTTATAGAAGTTAGACCAAGCCTAAATCAAGTAGATGATTTACTAGATGAGATAGACGAACGCATCAAAATGGGTGATAGAATTTTGGTTACTACATTAACCAAACGTATGGCAGAGGAATTGAGTAAATATATGGCCAAGTTAAACATTAAGGCCAGCTATATTCATAGTGATGTTAAAACGATAGATAGAGTAGAAATACTTAGAGACCTCCGCCTAGGAAAGTTTGATGTGCTTATTGGGGTAAATCTATTGCGAGAAGGATTGGATCTTCCAGAGGTAAGTTTGGTAGCTATAATGGATGCCGACAAAGAAGGTTTTCTTAGAAACGATAAATCGCTTACCCAAACCATAGGTAGAGCTGCTAGAAATGAAAACGGCAAGGTAATTATGTACGCAGATAAAATTACAGATAGCATGCAGCGTACCATGGATGAAAATATACGAAAACGTGAGATTCAAATTGCCTATAACACCAAACATGGTATTACACCAACAACTGTTAAAAAGAGCATAGAAGAAATCATGCAACAAACAAGTGTAGCAGATTCCCAAGTGATACCGCCATCAGTATATGTTGAAAATGATGCTCTTCAAATAGCGGCTGATCCAATATTCAATCAAATGAATGAATCACAACTTGAAAAAGCTATAGAAGAAACTAAGAAGAGAATGAATAAGGCAGCAAAAGACCTAGAATTTATGGAAGCTGCCAGATACAGAGATGAAATGTTTGCCTTACAAAATAAATTGAATGAACTAAAGAATGTTTAGTTCATAAACTTACACTTAAATTTACCTTCTGTAATAACAACGGTATTTAAGTTTTCTTCTAATTGTAAAGTTCCACTAAACGTACCCATGGCATATTGTCCCATAGGTAATATCATCTTACTAAAGGTAATTCTTAATCCTGTATTAGCTGATGCTGGAGTGGCTTTGCTTTTAAATACTAACTCGGTTGGCGTTTTGTACTCTGCAAAGTTTACAAAATCATTCTCGTCTAAAGTGAATGATAAGCCATCAACCCAACCCGGACTTTTAAAATTAAGTGTGAAGAGTAAATTCGGTAATTGGGTATCACTTATTTGACCAACTAAATAAACTTGTTTGATATCATCAGGATTGTCTTTGATAAGCGTCATGGCCTTAAAATCTTGAAGCACACCATTTACCTTGCAACTAAAATAATAAGTAGGTGTTGTACCACCACCTCCGCCACCTCCTGTGTTGGTGGTATCTCCCGGGTTATTGCCACCTGTGGGAGTAGAATCGGTTTTGCTGCATGCACTAGCAAACAACAAAACCAATCCTATTAATCCTGTTTGAATAAATTTCATATTAATCGAATCTATGAGCCGTTTTATTTAATTCTTCAGGGGATAAACTCTTGAAATACTCATAGGTTATTTTTAGTCCTTCTGCCCTATTTACTTTTGGCTCCCATCCTAAAATTTCTTTAGCCTTAGTTATATCTGGCTTTCTTTGCTTAGGATCATCCTTAGGTAATGGCTTAGAAATTAACTTTTGATTTGTGCCTGTTAACTTTATAATCTCTTCACCAAACTCACGAATGGTAATTTCATCTGGATTTCCAATATTAACGGGTTGTACATAATCGCTCAATAATAAACGATAGATACCTTCAACTAAATCGCTAACGTAGCAGAAACTGCGAGTCTGACTTCCATCTCCAAACATAGTTAAATCCTCACCACGCAAAGCCTGACCAATAAAAGCAGGTAATACCCTACCATCGTTCAGACGCATTCTTGGACCGTAAGTGTTAAATATCCTTACAATACGAGTTTCTAATCCGTGAAAAGTATGATATGCCATCGTCATAGCTTCTTGGAAACGCTTAGCTTCATCGTATACTCCGCGTGGACCTACTGGATTTACATTTCCCCAATATTCCTCTGTTTGAGGATGAACCATCGGATCACCATATACCTCGCTGGTAGAAGCAATAAGCACTCTAGCATTTTTAACACGAGCTAAACCTAAACAATTATGTATTCCTAATGAACCTACTTTTAAGGTTTGAATAGGTATTTTTAAATAATCTATTGGACTAGCAGGTGAAGCAAAGTGTAGAATATAATCTATCTTTCCCGGAACGTGAATGAACTTACTTACATCGTGATGGTAAAATTCAAACTGTTCTAATTTAAACAAGTGCTCGATGTTTTTTAAATCACCTGTAATCAGATTATCCATTCCAACTACATCGTAACCTTCTGCAATAAATCTATCACATAAGTGTGAGCCTAAAAATCCGGCTGCACCTGTTATTAATACTCTTTTTCTTGTTGTCATTATTTTTTTGTATTAATTCCTATGCAATAGTATTCGAAACCATGCTCATTCATTTCTTCTAAATCGTAGATATTACGACCATCAAATACTACTTTATGCTTCATTAGCTTACCCATAACTTTGAAGTTAGGAGTTCTGAATTCTGGCCATTCAGTAACAATTAATAATGCATCAGAATCTATTAAAGCATCATTTGGATCTTTACAATATTCAATTTGCTCGCCCAAATCTTTTTTAGCCTCATGCATAGCCACAGGATCGTAGGCCTTTACATGTGCACCCGCATGCAATAATTTCTCGATTATAACTAAAGATGGAGCTTCACGCATATCATCCGTTTTTGGCTTAAAAGATAAGCCCCACATAGCAAAAGTTTTACCTTTTAAATCGCCTTTAAAGTGTGAAGCAACCTTATTAAACAATACGCTTTTTTGATCCTCATTCACATCTTCAACCGCCTGAAGAATGCGCATTGAATGCCCATTTTCGTTAGCCGTTCTGATAAGCGCCTTTACGTCTTTTGGAAAACATGAACCGCCATATCCAATACCAGGATAGATAAATCTATTTCCAATACGAGGATCGCTTCCTATTCCTTTACGTACTAAATTAACATCAGCACCCATGATTTCACATAAATTAGCGATATCATTCATAAAGCTAATCTTGGTAGCTAACATAGCATTAGCAGCATATTTCGTCATTTCAGCACTAGGCACATCCATAAAAATAATAGGATGTCCATTTAATAAAAATGGCTTATATAATTTACGCATTACATCTTCTGCGCGCTTAGTTTCAACCCCTACTACAATACGATCTGGCTTTAAGAAATCTTCTATTGCAGCTCCTTCTTTTAAGAACTCAGGGTTTGAGGCTACGTCGAATTCTATTGATAAGTTACGCTTAGTTAACTCATTTTGAACAGCATCTTTAACTTTTTTAGCCGTACCAACCGGCACTGTGCTCTTAGTTACCACAACAATATGGTCTGTTATGTGTGAACCAATTTCTTTTGCTACACCAATAACATATTTTAAATCGGCTGAACCGTCTTCGCCCGGAGGTGTTCCAACCGCTATAAATGCCACATCGGCATCAGGTAAATTTTCACCTAAATTAGTTGAAAAATTTAATCTTCCTTTTTCAAAATTACGCAGAACCATTTCCTCTAAACCTGGCTCGTAAATAGGCATAATACCCTTTTTTAGGTTTTCAATTTTTTTGGCATCCACATCGATACAAACAACATCAATGCCCACTTCAGCGAAACATGTTCCAGTTACTAGGCCTACATAACCGGTTCCAATCACAACAATTTTCATCTTTTATTTTTTTGTTTTTAGGATTCTAAAATATTTTGGCGCAATTACGTACATTTTTATAAGTTTATAGCATATACAACAAATGCAGGACGAAAGTAAAAAATCAAAATGAATTAAATGTAGTTATTTATTACACAAGTATTTTTTAGTGTATTTTTTTTTAGATTCTACTATCTTTGACCACATGGCTAAGCTTAAAAACCTACTATTTTTGTGCCTTCTCATGGGCTTTGGCGCAAACAAGAGTTTGGGTCAGACCCCCAATAAATACCTATTTAGTAACAAAATTTTTAATCTTCAATTCCTATATAACCACCATATCCCCGGTGGCGATTACGCCAAAACTTTTGGAAACTATAACGGCATCGGTTTCGGTGGCATGCTCAAATCTAAAACCAATTGGGTATACAGCTTCGAAGGAAATTTCTTATTCGGCAATAAAATTTTAGCCGAAACCATCCTTGATAATTTGGTTAGCAGCGGTGGTTATTTATCGTCTACCAGCGGTAACCCCGGAAACTACTCTGTAAATATGCGCGGGCTCTCGTTTTATGTAGAAGGTGGTCGGGTTTTTGGACTAAACAAACGAAATATGAACTCAGGCATTCTTATTAAAGGTGGTCTGGGATTTTTACAACATAAAATCGATTTCCTGCTCAGAGAAAATAACATTCCTCAGCTAGACGATAATTATAGCAGAGGATACGATCAATTAACCAACGGTATTAGCGTTAAACAGTTTGTTGGATACAACCATCAAAGTGTAAACCGACTCATAAACTTTTATATAGGTGTGGAATTTATGCAGGCTCAAACATATAACAGAAGAGGCTACAATTATTATAATATGAGCTATGATACCAATAGCAAATTCGACAATAGTGTATCCTTTAGATTTGGCTGGATGATTCCAATTTACCTGAACACCAAAGACGAAAACGAATTCCAATTTAGATAGTTAATGGGATATATCTGGTATTGGCTAAGCACAAAGGCGTATTTTATTTTGGTACACCTATTGGCCCCTTTTAATAGGCGAGCCAAGCTTTTATCAAAAGCTCAAAAAAATGCGCTAACAGCTCTCAAACAAACAACGTTTTCAAATACCGATTTTGTAGTTTGGTTTCATGTTTCATCTCTAGGCGAATTTGAACAAGGCAAACCCATTATGCTTGCCTTAAAAAATGCAAAACCAAATCTTAAATTAGTAGTAAGTTTTTTCTCCCCTTCTGGTTATTCGGCCGCAGAAAAAGACCCTATTATAGACAAAATTTTATACCTTCCTTTCGAGTCTAAAAAGAATGCAGAAACCTTCATTCAATGCATAAAACCTTCACTTGCCATTTGGGTAAAATACGATTTTTGGCACGAGTATCTCTCTGCCCTCAAACAAAATTCTATTCCTGTTTTTTTGGTTTCAGCTCAATTTAGACCTAATCAAATTTTCTTTAAAAAATGGGCCTTTTTTCAGCGCTCTACTCTTCAATTATTTACCCATATTTTTTGTCAGAATCAAAGCTCACTACAGCTCCTAAAATCTTTCGGGCTGAACCAATGCAGCGTTAGTGGCGATAATAGATACGACCGTGTAAAAGAATACGCGAATAAGTTAGAAGAGATTCCTTTTATAGATGCGTTTATTGAATCAAAACCTTGTTTAATATTGGGTAGTTCGTATGCTGTTGAAGAAGATATGCTCTTGCATTGTTTACCTCAACTGAGTAATGTTAAAATTATCATAGCCCCGCATTTTGTAGATGAAAACCGCTTACAAGAAATCGAGTCTAAATTTGGTGCATCTTGCGTTCGGTTCAAACAGTTAAATGAACAGACTTTATACAACAACTATTCTGTTTTGTTAATAGACCGTATCGGACTACTAGCTAGGTTGTATAGGTATGGAACATTGGCGCTGGTAGGTGGCGGTTTTTGGGAAAATGGCTTGCACAATTCTTTAGAGCATTGT